>CAZJJQ010000063.1:0-11262 GCA_964546345.1 uncultured Planctomycetales bacterium | reverse complement strand
GCTCGCCCGCGAGCACCGGGTTGGCGCACCGCGGGCAAGCATAGACCTTGCCCGGCGCGATGCCGGGCGGCGTCCCCTGGCCACACTCCGGACAACGACGGCTCACGCGCCGCCGGCTCCGCCCACCGCCGACGGACAGGTGGCGGCGACGATCGACGACGCGCGGGCGACGAGACGGCCGGCGGCGCGGGCGTACGACTCGCCCTCCTCGCGATCGCACGCGGAGGCGACCTCTGCGAGGGAGACGATGACGTCGGCGAGCGTGGCGGCGGCGGCGAGCGGCGCCGCGGCCCGGTCGCGGACGGAGCGAGGCAGCGACGTCGCCTTGAGCGCCGCGGCCACGTCCACGCACTGCGGGCCCCAGACGGCGATGGAGGCGAGCGCCGCGGCCTCCGCGCGCAGGCCGGCCTCGAGGGAGGCGTCCTGAGCCTCGAGCAGGACGTCGCGCCCGGCGACGCGCGGGACCGGCGGGCCGTCGCCCGGATCGACGACGATCCAGCCGCGTCCCCCCATCCGCCGCCAGCACGGGGACGTGCGGAACGCGAGGTCGTCGCGGCGCGTGACCTCGATGGCGCAGGTAAGGCCCACCTCGTACCGCCCCGGCAGCCCCGGGATGGCGCGGGGGTTGGCGTCCCCGTGGACGAAGGTGGTCTCGACGCGGTCGGCGCTGCGCAGCCGGTAGCACTCCGCGACCGTGGGCGCCCCGCCGCGACCCGGCTCGCCGAGCCAGGTACGCGCACGGCCGAGGAGGGCCCGATCGCCGCCGAACCCCTCGAGGTCGGTGCCCCGCAGGAACGTCTCGAGGATCTCGGCGCCGGCCTCGGCGTGGCGCGGATCGCCCACCGGATGGAGGTTCCGCAGGCAGAGCTCTCGGGAGACGGCGGGAGGAGGCGGGGGCACGGGGGCGGCGGGTCCTCGGAAGGCGGATCGGAAGTCGCGGACCTCCACGCAGCGCTCGGCGCGGGAGGGAACGAAGGAGCGGGGGGCGGAGCGGGCCGGGGAAGGAAGACGGGGGCGGCGGGGGTCAACGGCCGGCGGAGATGGTCTTGAGCAGCGCCTGATCGTCGGGGAACTCGCCCGTCTCGAGCTTGCTGTAGACCTGCTTGCCGTCCACGTGGACCTCGAAGCAGCCGCCACCGGACGGCTCCAGCTCGAGGACCTTGATCTTCTGCTTGAGCTCTTCGAGGAGCAGGGCCGCCAGACCGACGGCCGCCGTCTCGTAGCCTCAGACCGAACAATAGCGGATGTGGATCTTCATGTCGCGGCTCCGTTTCGCCGCATGCTACCCCCCCGGAAGGCCGCACCGGACGGAAGGCGGCGGCCGGAACGGCCGCGGGCGGCGCGCGAACCCGGCCGGCGGGCACACCTCGGTCGAACCCGGATTCCCCGTCCAGGCCGGCGGAGGGCCCGTAGCCCGGCTCCGCGGCCCGCGATCGGGGACGGAGAGGCGGCGTGGGCCCGATCAGTCCGGGCGCCGGCCTCCCACGGGGGGAGGCCGGCCACGGGAGGCCGCGATCCGCCGGCGCCTACAGCAGTCCGAGGGCCTTCATGGAGGACTTCCACGCCTTGCGGTAGTGGCGAATGGCGTCGCCGAAGGCCGCGGACGCGTTGGACGCGGTCCCCAGCACCATCTCGGCCGTCGCGGCGGCGAGGTGCGTCGAGGTCGGGTTGGCGGCGGTGGCTTCCGCGAGCGCCGTCGCCGCCAGTACGCGATCGGCCTCGACCAGGCTCAGCAGCGCCTGGGTGACGAGTGCAGGCGGACTCTCGATCGCCATGAGCTGCGCTGCGGCCTCGGACTCCTCCTTGAAGACCTCCCTCCCCTTCTTCGTGAGGTGGAAGTCGTCCACCCAGAACGCGGTGGCAAGGCTGTCCTCGATCTCCCCGATGGCCTTCAGGAGCCTCTTGACGGTCTTCTTGTCGCTCGTGGAGATGAGCGTGTTCAGCGAGTCCGCCACCGCACCCTTCAGGTAGCGCGGATCGATGCGGACGATCACGTCGAAGGTGCTCGTCGCGGTGTTCTGGTGCGTGTCGGACGCCGTGCAGGTGACGGTGGTGACCCCCACGGGGAAGAGCGTCCCGGAGGCCGGGACGCAGGTGACCGGGACGGGGCCACCGGTGTCGTCCGTGGCGGTCGGGGCCGTGAAGGTCACGGTGGCTCCGAGCGTGCTCGACGCATCGACCTGGAGGTCGTCCTTGTGCGCGATCACCGGGGGCGTCGAGTCGAGGATCTCGACGATCGCGAAGGGCGAGAAGCTCGTCACCTTCCCGTAGACGATGTTGTTCGCCTTGTCGAGGAACCCGCCGGGGCGCGCATAGTCGGTGACGTCCACCCACTGGGGATCCACGAAGTGGAGCAGGCGGATCTGCTGTTCGCGGGATCCACCTTCCGGCATGGTCCCCTGGTCGTAGTGGATCGCGAGCTCGACCGATCCCGTGAAGGTCGCGGTGGTCGAGATGTTGAGCAGCGCGCCCGTGCCCGAGAGCGCGAAGTCGGCGGGCACCGCCGGCGGCAGCGGATCGTCGATGTCGTAGGCGACCACGCTCGTCTCGCCCGGCGTGACGATCCCCGCGAACGTGATCGAGGTGTTCGCGTCGGGCTGGACCGCGACGTTCGAGCCGGGTGAGGTCGCCCCTCCGGGGGTCACCAGGAAGCAGTCCCCCTCGGCGTCCCGGGCGAGGACCTGACCGATCGCATTCGAGAGCTTCGTGGGCTGCCACACCCAGTAGTAGGGCGGTACGACGGGCTCCGTCCCGACGAGTCCATCGAGCGACGTCGTCACGCCGATTCCGTCCACTCGCTGCCAGGAGAACAGGCCTTCCGACGTGCCGAACACGACTTTCCCCGTCGGACCCACGGAGTGGATGAAGACGCTGCCAGCCTCGGACCCCCTCCCGGGGGTCAGGTCCGACAAGCCATGCTGGTCATCCCAGAAGAACACGTGCTGGGCGGTTCCAGCTTGATCGTAGACCCAGATCAGACCGACGACCTGCCCCAACTCCGTCACCACGCTCGGCAAGGCCGCGATTCCACTGGCGGCCTGGATCTCGGGACCCAGATCGAACCCGGCGGGCACGCGCCCGTCTCGCGTGTCGCGGAGGTTCAGCACGAACACGCTCTCCACCCCGTTGATGGACGTCCCCGTGACCCAGCCGCTGTTGCTGATCATGCTGGCGACGTCCAGAGGGACTTCCGGGAACATCTCGTACAGACTCTCCATCTCCCCGGCCGACGACCAGTACGTGCCGCCAGCGACGATCTCGGCGTTGTCATTCATCTCCCCCACGTCGCCCCCCCAGTGGAGATCGATGAACGCCTGACTGGGCCTGTCCCACACGTACGCGGTGTTGCTGACCAGATATCCGGCGGTCCAGGAGGAGACCTGCACCTTGCCTCCGGGCGTGATGTCCTTCAGCTGGATGAGGTCGTATGCAGGGACAGGAGGCTGGATCTCGATGCGGACGTCCGGCTGGCTCGGGTGCCAGACGAACGCCCGCTGCCCAAGGGTCGACCCCGAGAGCGGGTGGGTCTCGAAGGCGTTCCCACAAACTGCGTACATCCATCCGTCGGCATCCATGCCGATGGGTCGACTGAGGGCCGTGCCCGCTAGCGTGCCAGCATCGACGAGTCCCACCAGCGGATCCCAGAGGACCGCGTGCTCTCCTCCGCCGGTGTCTCCATAGCCCCACACGAGGCCCATGCGATTGGGTGCGGGCGGGTCCGTGAACCCGCTCGCGACGACCCAGGTCCCACCCGGTAGCTTGGGCATGGGGCCCATGGGGGTCCCGTCAGCCTTCCATGCCACGACGGAACCGTCGGCTCCCACGACCACCGCCTCTCCTGCGGAGTTGAGGCGAAGCGGCGTCCCGGATCCTCGCGCGGCGTAGGTGGTCCCGGCGCGCGCGACCGGCGTCACCGCCGACACGACGACGAGCACTCCGAGTGCGATCAGTCTGGCTCGACGCATCAGGCTTTCCTCCGATGACTTGCTCACGGGACTCCGGGTTGGAGTCCGGCGGGGAGTACGGGACCTCTGCGAGGAAGTGTTCGGCAACCGGCGGTGCGGGGGGACACGGAGTGCGGCCGCGGGCGCTCCCGCCCCGGAAGCCGCGCAGAGCCTCCGTGCCCGGGTGAGCGAGCCGGGAGCAGGAACGGCGAGGTCAGTTGCCCAGGTAGCGGGCGATGATCCACTCCGTGGTGCTGGGGGGGGTGCCCGTCGAGAAGACCGCGCGGCCGGAGAGGATGACGTCGCCGTTGGGGGCGACCGCGACGGCGCGGCCGACGTTGTCGGTGTTGCCCACCTGGAGCGCATCGGAGAGCCCGCCCGACCCGAACGAGGTGTCGAGCGCCCCGGCGGCAGTCAGACGTACGACCCGCGGCTCGGCTAGCGAAGACGGAGAGAGCCGAACGGCGAGGGCGATGCGCCCGTTCCCCATCACCACGGGCGAGGACCCCGCCTGGTCGTTCGCGTTCGGGCCGAACACCCAGACTCCGCCGGCCCCGAACGTCGTGTCGGGCACGCCGTCAGGGAGGTAGCGCGCCACAGCGACGTCATTCGCGTCCAGAACGGACGATTGGGACCCGGAAACGAGGATCCGGCCGCCGACGTCCACCGTGAGGCCCAGGAGCCGGCGGTTCGCGCCGAGCACCGCCCCGAACGCGGCGTCCACGGCGCCCGTCGGAAGGTAGCGGGTGATCACCCAGAGTCTGCCCGCAGACAGGTCGCTCTGCCCGGACCCTGAGCCCGAGGTGCTGGACCCGACGACGATTCTTCCGTCGGACTGGATGCCGACGGAGTCGATCCCTACGCTGTCGTTGTCGGTCGTCCGGTCGTGTACGACGAGGCCCCCGATGCCGAAGGACGTGTCGAGCACGCCGCTCGGGTGGAGGCGCGCGAGGAAGATCGCGCACTCGGACGTGAACGCGCTCTTCTTCACGCCCTCGAGATACACACGGCCGGTCACCACGATCTTGCCATCGACCTGCACCGCGACGCCCACCAGGGAGGCCACCGTCGCCTTCTTCGCCCCGGTGGCGGCTGCGGCCGCCTTCGCATCGCTGAAGTGCACCACGCCGCCCGTCCCGAAAGCGGTGTCGGGGGAGCCATCCGCGAGCAGGCGCACCACGGTCGCCCGCGGCACGAAGCCGACGGTCGGGGCAGTGACCGCGCCGACGCCGACACCCAGGATCCGACCGTACCCGTCGACCGCGAGGTCGAAGACCGTCGGGTGAGCGGTGCCGGTCCCGCCGGTATCGAACAGGCTCACGATGCCCCCGGTGCCGAAACTTGCGTCGTCGGTGCCGTCGGCCAGGTAGCGCCGAATGCGGAAGTCGTTTTGATCGGAGCCGGCCGCGAGGATCCTCCCGTCGGCCTGAACTGCGGTCGCCCACGCGTGCGCGAGCCCCCCCCGGGCGGGCTCTCGGACGATGCCCCCGACGCCGAAGCCGAGGTCGAAGCCCCCGCTGGCGGCGAGCGCCAGGGCCGTCGATGCGACCATCACCCCGACGGGCACGCACGCAGACATCCAGCGCTGCACCCAATTGCGAATCATGAGGCTCTCCGTTCCTGGCCCACTCCTCGGCGATCTGCCGAGGCTCATCCCTGGTAGTGGCGCCCGAGCCCGGAGGTTGCCGTGCGGCTTGCGCCTCAGTTCGGGAGCCCCCACAGCGTCCACGCGGCCCAGTAGTGCGGGTGCGTCCACGCCGGTTGCGCCGCCACGAAGGACTGGGCGTCCCGGAGAGCCGCCGCCGGGGTGGCCCCCTCGGCCCACCGGGCATAGAACTTCGACATCAGGGCACGGGTCGCCGAGTCGTCCACCTTCCAGAGACTGGCGATGACCCGGGGAGCCCCGGCGTATAGGAAGGCGCGGGTGAGGCCGAGGACGCCCTCGCCACGGAACACCTTCCCCCGGGCCGTCTCGCAGGCGGAGAGAACGACCAGGTCCGCGTCCACCTTCAGGCGGAACACGTCGAGCACCCTGAGGACCCCGTCATCGTCACCCGTCGGCGTCAGTGCGAGCCCCGAGAGCGCCGGCCGCTCCTCGTCCAGCACTCCATGGCAGGCGAGGTGCACGGAGCGCCAGCGCTGCTTGGCCAGGTGTTCCCGGAGCGCGGAGCTCGTGGCCTTCTCGCGCACCAACACGGTGGTCCCCACCTCCCGGACTTCATCCCCCGACTTGGGGATGGGGAGAGACAGCGATTCGCTCCGCAGCAGGGCGACCCTGCGGGCGTCCGCTACCGGCCGGTATGCAGGATCCCCCAGCGCGAGCACGCCCTCGCCCCGCTTCGAGGCCCCTCGCTTGCCGGCCTCGGAGCGCAGGAAGTCCAGGACCGTTGCCGAGGGCACCAGGACGACCTCCCGGTCGCGGTCGAAGAGCGCGAAGGGCACGACCGCCAGCGCGGGGTCGGGGGAGACGATCCACCGTCTCACGGTCGGGCCGAGCCTCAGCGGCTCGACGAGGAGCCGACGCAGAGCCTCGACGGCCCTCGAGGCGTCCGTGCCAGGGTCGTCGGCCCGGAACGCCTCGCAGGCGGCCCGCACCGTCTCGTCCGGCCCCAGCGCGACCAGGCGAGCCCCGGATGGCTCGACCACCACGGCGACGGCCTGTCTCGTCGTGCTCCCGTACAGGACCAGCGCATCGTCGGCGCCGAGCCCCTGCTGGATCGTGGCCACCGTCACCGGCGCGGGATGGGTGATCCCGGCCGCTCGTTTCGCTTCTCGCTCGACCCGGGCCTGCACCTGCACGAGATCCGCGGTCGCACGGGACGACGTCGCGCGCGCCCGCTCGAAACTCGCCGCGTCCGCACGTCTCGTGGCACGGCGCATGGCCTCGCCCGCCGCCGCTCGGCGGGCCAGGGCCTCGATCTCCGCATCACGGAGCGCGGGAGGAAGCACCGCGTCGCGCAAGGTGTCGCGCACGCCGAACAGCTCGAGCAGTGCGCGCCCCCGCGCGAACTCCATGAACCACGCGGCGTCGTGCGGCCGGCCCGCCTCGACGGCGGCCTCGAGCCCCACCGAGAACGGGAGCCTCGACTGCTTAGACCACCCACGGGCCAGCTCCTCGTCCCCGAGACCCCGCAGGGAGCTCGCGACCAGCTCGATCGAGGCTCGGGACGCCGTGAGGGCGTCCGGGAGGCGACCCAACTGGATCATCGCCAGGGCCCGGTAGGCCTCCGCGCTGCCCTGCATGTCGAGGCGTCCCGCTCGCACGAAGAGGTCCCGGGCCGTCGTGGCGGAGGCCAGGGCGTCCGAAGGCCGTTCCATCCGGAGGAGGATCCCGGCGACGCGCTTCTGCGCGAACGCCAGGGGCAGCGGGTCCTTCTCCGGCTCGAGGACCGCGAGGGACTTCCTCGCGAGCTCGAGCGCCTTCGGGAGATCCCCGGCCCAGAGGTGCACGTCTCCCAACCGCCCCCAGCCGAGGGCCCGTTCCCCCGGATCGCCGAGCTGCTCGAGGAAGGCCGCGGCCTTCGCAGCCTCTTCGAGGGCCCTCTGGACCTCTCCGAGTCTGGCGTGGGTGGCGGCGATGGCGATCCACTCGAGGGCAGCGTCGGCGGGCGAACCCGCCTTCTCGAATCCCTCGAGCGCCAGGGTGCGCAACGAGACGGCGCGCTCGAGCTCCCCGAGGTTCTCCCAGTTCCTGGCCAGGTCCGTACGGAGGATCGCGAGCTCACACCCGCCTGCACGCTGCGAGAGGATGCGCTCGGCTGCCTCCTGGTACTCGAGCGAGCGGCCCAGCTCGCCACGGTTTCGCCAGATCCGTCCCAGGACCATCATCTCGTGCCCAACCTGGACGTCGTCCCCGAGCTTCTGCAGCAGCGCGAGCGCACGCTCGTGATGGGTGGCGGCCGGCACCCAGGCGCCCCGACCCTCGTGCACCTCCCCGATCGTCGACTCGGCCATGGCCAAGCGGAACACGTCCCCGCTCTTCCGGAGCTCGACGCAGGCGCGTTCGAGCAGGGCCAAACCGCCTTCGGCGTCCCCGAGCTCCACCTTCGCGCGCCCGATCCGGTCCCACTCGGTGGCGGCCTCGTGGACGTGGCCGAGCCTCTCGTAGAGCGCGAGGGCCTCCTCGGCGGACTCGATCGCCCGGTCCGGCTCGCCCAGGGCGGTGTGGGCCAGCGAGAGGGCGTCGAGCGCGATCGCCAAGTCCTGGGCGGTCCCCTTCGCGCGGGCGAGCGCCACGGCGTCCGTGCCCGCGACCAACGCCTGCCGGCGCTCGCCGAGCCTCACGCAGGCGATCGCGAGCATCTTCAGCGTGCGCACCAGCTCGCCCGGCACCCCCCGCTTCTCCTGGACGGCCCGGGAGCGCTCGAGCAACGCCTTCGCCTCCGCGAGGTCCCCATCGGTCAGCCGGACGCTCGCCATGCAGGCCCATGCCTGTGCGAGCAGGGCTTCGTCCCCGAGGGCCTCCGCCTCGCCCAGGGCCGCGATCGCGGTCGCCTTGGCCGCTGCTCGATCCCCGATCAGTCGCTGGAGGGGCGACAGCTGGATTCGAGTCTCGATCGCGTGCGCCCGACTCCCCGACGCCAGATGCGCCTCGAGCGCCGACGCCAAGGCCGCCACCGCCCCCGGCGTGTCGCCCAGATCGCGCAGCGTGAGGCCTCGACTCCCGTCGGATCGCGCGACAGCCTCGTGGTCCCCGGCCTCTCGCGCGACGATCACCGCCCGCTCGTGGAGGGCGAGCGCTTCGCGTGCCCGGCCCTCCTGCCGCAGCGCGGTGCCTTGGTTGTTCAGGAGCACGATGAGGGTCTTGCGGTCGCCGACGCCCTCCGCCAAGGGAATCGCCCGCGCCAGAAGGGCAAGGACCCGTTTCGTCTCTCCCGTCCGGCCACAGGCGGTGGCGAGATGAGACAGGCTCGTCACGAGGTGCTCCGGCACCTGCCTGCGCTCGTCGAGGGCCACCTCCTTCTCGAACTCGCGCAGCGCCTTGACGTTCTCCCCGAGCTCCAGCCACCTCATGCCGGCGAGGTCTCGCAGGGTCGCGGCCCGCTTGAACCAGCCCATCGCCTCGGCCTCGTCGCCCGCGCGGGAGAAGTCCGCGGCCGCCTCGGAGGACTGCCTCTCGCGAACCCGGGCGAGGGCCCGAGCGTGAAGGAACTGGATGCGAAGGAGGTCCTTGGCGTCGCGCAGACCGGCGTCGCAGATCGCGATGGCCTCGCCGGTCTTGCCGGCCGCCAGGGCGTCGGCGGAGGCCTGCAGGGCGGTGCGCAGGGCAGCGTCCTTCGGGCCCACGATGTGCCTGGCGACGTACGCGGGGAGGCCCTTCGTGTCGGGGCGTGGCGCCACCACGGCGAGATCGGCCGCCGTCGTGGCCTCGCTCCGCTCGAGGAGCATGGTCGCGACGATCCACGGATCCACCTCGCCGAGGGACACGGCCTCGAGGGCCTTCGTGTCGTGCCTCTGGGATGCGGCGAGCGCTGCGTTCACCGCTGCGGCCGGATCGTAGGGCTTCTTCGGGGCCGGCGGCGCCGGCGGCTCGGCGAGCACGGAACGCACAGGCTGGACGATCAGGAGCGCGCCGACCAAGGCGGATCCGACGACGATGAGAGTCTGCACCGTTCCTCCTTGCCCCTACCTCGTCGCGCTCGCGAAGACCTCGACCCACGTCTCCCACGGGCCGCTGCCCTTCAGGCCGGCCCCCTCGAGCGCCGCGACGGCGAGGCGCGCCACCTCGCGGCGGTTCCCCAGACGCTCGCGCAGATCGATCGCCGCCGCAAGGGCCTCTTCGTATCGGCGCTGGTGGATGAGGAGGTCGGCTCGAAGCAGGGCGTGGGACGGGTCGGCCACGTCCAGCCGGGAGAGAGCGGACTCGATCGCCCCGTCGAGCGCGCGAATCGCTTGGCCCGATGGAGCCGAGCACAGGGCGCTGCTCAGCTCCCTCCCGTCGGAGCGCGACAGCACCACCCGATACTCTCCCCCCGCCTGGGGGACGGCGACCACCGCGGCAGGAAGCGCCACCACCTGCCGCTGGAACACCGTGGGGATGGACTGCTCGTGGATGCGATCCGTGGGCCCGTGGACCCTGACCCGCTCGACCGCCAGACGCACGTCGTGCACCGGCACCTCGGCCCACAACACGACCTCGGTCGGCGCGTCCCGCCGGGTTCCCCGAGGCCACAGCACGAGGGCAGGGGGAGCGTCCTCGGGTCCGCGCCGCCCCTGCACGACGACTTCGTTGCGCTCCACCTTCAACGCCTCCGCCAGCCGCCGCAACGCGATCGGGTCCGCGGGGTCCACCGGTCGCAGAGCGACGTCGAGGACGTATCGGGCGCCCCGCTCGAGCGGCAGGGTGCGCTCGAGGGGCACGAATCCCTCGAGGCGCGCGAGGATGCGGTGCGCCCCGGCGGAGAGCGCTCGATCGGCGACGGGCGAGAGCCCCACGCCCTCCCCATCGATCGACACCTCGGCGACAGGCACCGTCACCACGGTCAGGTGGGCCGGCTGAAAGTGGAGGAGCGCCCCGAGTCCGACGAGTGACGCGGCTGCTGCCGCAACGGGCAACCGCCAAGGCACCAGGCGGCGCAGAAGCCGCAAGGAGCGCGACACCGGTCGCGCATCGACCGGTCCTCCCCGCGAGAAGGCGCGGAGATCCTTCGCGAGGGCCGAGGCGTCGGCGTATCGGTCCTCCGGTCTCGTCGCGAGGCAGCGGGCGAGGACGGCCTCGGCCTCCCGCGGAAGCGCCGGGTTCACCTCGCGTGCGGGACGGACCTCCCCTCGCAGCACGAGGGACAGGGTCTCGGCGACGGTGCGACCCTCGTGGGGCGCGTGGAGCGTCCACGCCTCGTACAGCACGGCCCCGAGCCCGTACACGTCCGCCCGGCCGTCCACGTGGCTGCCCGGTCGCAGCTGTTCGGGCGCCATGTACGCCGGCGTGCCGACCGCCTCCCCCACCTGCGTCAGCCGTGATGTCTCCTCGCGTGCGAGCCCGAAGTCGGTCAGGACCACCCGATGGCGCCCGTCGAGCACGAGGTTGGAGGGTTTCACGTCACGATGGAGCACACCCGCGGCGTGAAGGGCGGCCAGCGCCTCCGCCGCCCCTGCGAGCGCGCCCGCCAGGCGCCGGGCGTACGCGGTCGCGGGGGCGGCCTCCCCCGAAGACAGCCGGGCGATCCCGTGTCGATCCAGCACCGCGGGGGCCGCCCGGCCGGGCACGGCCTCCCCCGTCGCGCGGACCTCCTCGAGGAGGCGGGCGAGGGAGGGCCCGGGCAGGAAGGCCATCGTGTAGTAGAGGACATCTCCGACCCGCCCCGAGTCGTACAGGGGC
>CAZJJQ010000062.1:0-11266 GCA_964546345.1 uncultured Planctomycetales bacterium | reverse complement strand
GCTCGGCCCGCGCCGCGCGCAGGAGGTCCTCGAGGGGGTCGGCGCACGTCATCAGCTGCGGGGCGGCCCGGTCGGCGGGCCGCGTGCGCAGGCCGTGCGGCTCCGTGGGCGCCGCGGGCAGCCGGTCCACGGCCGCGTCCTCCTCGACGCGCAGGAGCAGGTGCGTGACGTCGGTCGGCTCGGGGAGCGGCACGATGCGCTCGTCCTCGTAGACCCGCGCGAACGCGTCGAGCCGGCGTACCGCGTCGGCCACGAGCCCGAGGATCCGCCGCTGCGCCCACTCGGCCGGCACCCGCGACGCCCGCCGACGCTCCTCCAGGCGGCGCGCCTGCTCGAGGCGCTCGAGCACGCCTTCGGCCGCCGCCACGAACGGGATCTCGGTCGGGCCCCGCTCCCGGTCCCGCAGGCGTCCCGCGAGCACCGCGTCGATCGTCGCCCGCAGGTCCTCCTCGATGGCGATCATCACGGGCACCGCCTCGGCGAACGACGTCATGCCGATGCGCTCGCCGGCGAAGAACGCGGTCCGCTCCTTGCCGAGCGCCTCCAGGCGGAAGACGAACCGCTTCGCCCGGTCCTTCGCGACGAAGTCCTCGGGGCGCTCCGGCGGCGGCGGCTGCGGGGGAGGGCGATCGACCATGCGGCGGATTGTGCCCGGACGTCGGCCCCCGGGCCCGTCGCGGCGCGGGGGCCCGAGGGGCGGACCGCGGACCGAGGGGTGGAGGCGGACAGGCGCAGGCGGGGGGGGGGGGGCGGCGGGGGGCGGGGGTCTGCCTGACGGGCGCGTCCGTGCGGCGCCCCTCCGTCGCCGAGGAGGGGGAGACCTCGTTCCGGGTTCTTCCGGCGCCCATCAGGCGCCGAGGAGGGGGAGGCCTCGTGTCGAGGCCGACGTGGGGGAGGGTCCGCCTCCCCCACCAGGGACGGAGCGGAACGCTCCGGCCCTGCATCGCATGGCGGGTATCCTCGCGCCGTGGCCCCCCCCGCCCTCACGACCGGTGCGTCCCGCCTCTTCCTCCTCGACGGCATGGCGCTCGCCTATCGCGCCCACTTCGGGTTCCTGCGCAACCCGCTGACCACGTCCAAGGGGATGCCGACCTCGGCGGTGTTCGGCTTCCTGCTCACGCTGGACAAGGTGCTCGAGCAGGAGAAGCCCGACCGCGTCGTCGTGATCTTCGACGCGCCCGAGCCCACGTTCCGCCACAAGGCCTTCCCCGCGTACAAGGCGACGCGCGACAAGATGCCCGAGGAGCTGATCCCCCAGCTCGACCTCATCCGCCGCATCGTGGAGGCCCAGGGCATCCCGTTCCTCCGGGTGCCCGGCTACGAGGCCGACGACGTGATCGGCACCCTCGCGAAGCGCGAGGCCGCCAAGGGACACGACGTCTGGATCGTCTCGGGCGACAAGGACATGTGCCAGCTCGTTGGCGACCGGGTGCGGCTCTACAACCTGCTCAAGCCCCGCGAAGGCGAGGTCGAGCTGGTGGACGAGCAGGGCGTCCTCGCGCGGTGGGGCGTGCCCCCCGCGAAGGTGATCGACGTCCTGGGCCTCATGGGCGACGCCTCCGACAACGTCCCCGGCGTCATGGGCGTCGGCGAGAAGACGGCGAGCCGGCTGGTCGCCGAGCACGGGTCCCTCGAGGCCGTCCTCGCCGCCGCGCCCGGCCTCCCGCAGAAGAAGCTCGCCGAGCGGCTCGTGGCCGACGCCGAGACCGCGCGGCTCAGCAAGCGCCTCGTCACCATCGACGTGAACACCCCGATCCACGAGACCTGGGACGACCTCGCCCGCCGGCCCGTGGACGTCACCGCCCTGCGCAAGGCCTATCAGGAGGTCGAGTTCACCGACCGCCTCGCGGCGCTCGGCGCCGCGCCGTCCACCGCGAGCGGCGCGAAGGCGCTCGCCTACCGGACCGTCGAGACGCCCGAGCAGCTCGAGAAGCTGGTGAAGGCGCTCCGGGCGACGAAGGGGAAGGGCGGCTTCGCGCTCGACACCGAGACGACGAGCGTGATCCCCACCCAGGCCGAGCTCGTCGGGCTGTCCTTCTCCTGGAAGGAGGGCGAGGCCTGGTACGTGCCGGTGAACCGCGACCCCCCGATCTTCGGTGGCGCCGTCACGCGCGCGCGGGCCGAGGGCAGCCTCTTCGACGAGGAGGGTCCCCGCAGCCGCGACGTCGAGGAGATCCTGACGCGGCTCGCGCCCGTGCTCGAGGACCCGACCCTCGAGAAGACGGGCCAGAACGCGAAGTACGACGCGCTGGTGCTCGCCTGCCAGCGCCCCGTCGGCGTCGAGGTGCGGGGCATCGGCTTCGACACGATGATCGCCGACTTCCTCGTGCGACCGGACGCGCGCACGCACAACCTCGACGCGATGTCCCTCGAGCGCCTCGGCATCGCGAAGATCCCGACGAGCGAGCTGATCGGCACGGGCAAGGCGCAGATCACCATGCGCGAGGTGCCGATCGAGAAGGTCTCGGCGTACGCCTGCGAGGACGCCGACTGCACCTTGCGCCTGCGGCGCGTCTTCGAGCCCGAGCTCGAGGCGAACGACCTCCGGCGCGTCTTCCACGACGTGGAGATGCCGCTGCTGCCCGTGCTCGCCCGCATGGAGCGCACCGGGATCCGGGTGGACCCCGACGGCCTGCGGCGCATGAGCGCCGCCCTCGACGCCCGCGCGAAGGCGCTCGAGGCCGAGATCGTCGCGCTCGCCGGCGAGCCCCTCAACCTGCGGAGCAACGCCCAGGTGGGGCAGCTCCTCTTCGAGAAGCTGCGCCTCCACGAGGACGCGGGCCGCAAGAAGGCCCGCCGCACGGAGAAGGGCACGGGCTACTCGACCGACGAGCGCACGCTCCTCGAGCTCGCGCCCTACCACCCGATCCCCGCCAAGCTCGTGGACTGGCGGATGCTCACGAAGCTCAAGAGCACCTACGTGGACCCGCTGCCCGACTGCGTGAACCCGCGCACGGGACGCATCCACACCACCTTCCACCAGACGGGCGCCGCCACGGGGCGTCTCTCGTCGAGCGACCCGAACCTCCAGAACATCCCCGCGCGCGGCGACGAGGGCCGGGCCATCCGGGCGGCCTTCGTGCCCGAGGCGGGCTGGAAGCTGGTCTCCGCCGACTACAGCCAGATCGAGCTGCGGCTGCTCGCGCACCTCGCCGACGACTCGGGGCTGCTGGCGGCGTTCCGCGCCGGCGAGGACATCCACCGCGCCACGGCGGCCAAGGTGCTCGGCGTCCCTCCCTCGGAGGTCACGCCGGAGATGCGCGGCCGCGCGAAGGCGATCAACTTCGGCATCGTCTACGGCATGGGGGCCCAGAGCCTCGCCCAGCAGATCAAGGTCAAGCTGGCCGAGGCCGAGGCGTTCATCGAGAGCTACTTCAAGATCTACCCGAACGTCCGTGCCTACGAGGAGAAGGTGGTCGCGGAGGCGCGCAGGACGGGCTACGTCGCCACCCTCATGGGGCGGCGGCGCCCCCTGCCCACGATCGACGACGCGGACCCCCGCATCCGCAGCGCGGCGGAGCGCGTCGCCGTGAACACGCCGATCCAGGGCACCGCGGCCGACATGATCAAGATCGCCATGATCCGGATCGACCGCCGCCTGCAGGAGGATCGCTACCGTGCGCGGATGCTCCTCCAGGTCCACGACGAGCTCGTGTTCGAGGCGCCGCCCGACGAGGTCGAGCGCCTGACGGCCATGGTGCGCGGCGAGATGGCGTCGGCGCTCGAGGTCTCCGTGCCGATCCTCGTGGACGTCGGCGTCGGCGCGAACTGGGCCGAGGCGCACTGAGGTTCGTTGTGCGGCTCCTCCTACGCCGGGGCTCCCCCCCCGGCGCCCCCCCCTTCCGCGGCCCCTTCCCGCCTGCGAGCCGACCGTCCGGTCGCCTCCGTCCCCCTGCGGGAAGGGCGAAGCCGGGGTAAACTCCGTCGATGCCCCGCAAGAAGCCCGACCCGGAACGACGCCCGACCCCGCGCAAGCCGCGGCGGGAGGTGACCGGGCTGCTCGGCATCGGGCTCGACGGGAAGGACGGCCACAGCCGCATCACGAAGGGGGACGACTTCTTCCTCGTGGGCGGGTCGGCCGAGACGCACGAGCGGATGCAGGACCTGACGATCCGCATCACCGAGCAGCTCGGGAAGAAGGGCAAGCGCATCCGGGACGCGACGCCGGACGAGCTCCGCGAGCTCGCCGACGACCTCGACGACTGACGAGGTCCGGGGGGCCTCCCCCCGCCGCCTCCGTGCCCCCCGACCGGGCCGACCCCGGGTGTTTTGCTACGACCCCCCGGGGGGCCATTCCTACACTCGCAGACCCGATCGCTTGATCGGGCAGGAGGTAGCGATGGCGATCCAGACGGTCGGCGTGGTCGGGTGCGGGCTCATGGGGTCGGGCATCGCCCAGATCTCGGCGGAGGCGGGCTACAAGACCATCGTCCGCGAGGTCAACCCGGAGCTCCTCGCCAAGGGCAAGGCGAAGATCGAGAGCTTCCTCAAGAAGGCGGTCGAGAAGGGCAAGGCGACCCAGGAGCAGGTCGCGGCCACGCTCGGACGGATGACGTGGACCACGAAGGTCGAGGACCTCGCGCCGTGCGACCTCGTGGTCGAGGCGATCGTCGAGAACATGGCGGTCAAGCAGGAGCTCTTCCGCGCGCTCGACGCCCTCTGCGGCCCGCACGCGGTCTTCTCGAGCAACACCTCCTCCCTGTCCATCGGCGACATGGCCGCCTGCACGAAGCGGCCCCAGAGCTTCGTGGGGCTGCACTTCTTCAACCCCGTGCCGCTCATGAAGCTGGTCGAGGTCGTCCGCACGATCTCCACGAGCGACGCCGCGTACGCCGTCGCCTGCGAGTTCGGGACCAAGACGGGCAAGACGATCGTGACGGCGAAGGACACGCCGGGGTTCGTGGTGAACCTGCTGCTCGTGCCCTACCTCCTCGACTCGATCCGCGCGTTCGAGAAGGGCGTCGCCAGCGCGAAGGACATCGACAACGGCATGAAGCTCGGCTGCGGCCACCCCATGGGCCCCCTCGAGCTCCTCGACTTCGTCGGCCTCGACACGACGCTCTACATCGCCGACATCATGTTCCACGAGTTCAAGGACATCCGGTACGCGGCCCCGCCGCTCCTCCGCCGGATGGTCGCCGCCGGCCTCCACGGCAAGAAGTCCGGCCGCGGCTTCTACGACTACACCGCCCCGGCCCCGGCACGCTAGGCCCGCGTCGGGAGAGCGCCATGAACCTCGCCACGATCCTCTACGCCGTCTCCGACCGCATCGCCACCATCACGGTCCACCGGCCCGACAAGCTCAACGCGCTCAACGACGCCGTCATGGCCGACCTGGGGCAGGCGCTCGCGGCGGCGAAGGCCGACGCGAACGTGGGCGTCGTGGTGATCACCGGCTCGGGCGAGAAGGCCTTCGTCGCCGGCGCCGACATCGGCGAGCTGGCCAAGCAGACGGTGGTCGGCGGCAAGGAGAAGTCCCTGCGCGGCCAGGCGGTCCTCGACCAGCTCGAGCGGCTCGGCAAGCCGGTGCTCGCGGCGATCAACGGCTACGCCTTCGGCGGCGGCCTCGAGCTGGCGCTCGCGTGCCATCTGCGCTTCGCCGCGACGACCGCGAAGGTGGGCCTGCCCGAGGTCGGGCTCGCCATCATCCCGGGCTACGGCGGCACGCAGCGCCTCCCGCGGATCGTCGGGCGGGGCCGCGCGCTCGAGATGATCCTCTCCGGCGCCCCGATCGACGCCGCGACCGCCGAGCGCTGGGGGCTCGTCAACGCGGTGTACGAGCCCGCCGAGCTCCAGGCCAAGGTCCGCGCCTTCGCCGCGAACCTGCTCACGAAGGGACCCATGGCGCTCTCCATGGCCCTCGAGGCCGTCCTGCGCGGCACCTCCACGAGCCAGGAGGAGGGACAGCGCATCGAGTGCGACCTCTTCGGGATCGTGTCGTCCACGGCGGACATGCGGGAAGGGCTCAACGCCTTCCTCGAGAAGCGCAAGCCCGTCTACAAGAACGGCTGAGGCTCACGGGTCGCGGATTCCGGGGGCGGCCGGGGCCGGAGGCGTTCCCCGCCGCCCCTCTCCGTTGCAACGGCCCCCTCCCCCCTGGCCCGACCCCTTCATGGAGGGGACGAGGTCGGGGCCGCATGCATGGGCCCCCACGGGTGCCGGGCGTGCGATCGGCGCATCCGGCGGCCTCGCCCTGCAGGAATGGGTCGGGCAAGGGACCCGCGACCCGGGCACCCCTCCTCCTCCCGGCCCCGGGTTCCCCGCACCTCCCCGAGGTGCTTGCATAGGCCGCACCGCCCCGCCGCCCCGGGAACCCGCCCATGCGCACGCCCCGCCGCCTCGCGTTCCTCTCCGCGCTCGCCGCGCTCGCGATCGGGGCGCCGCTCGCCGCGGCGAAGGACAAGGAGAAGCCCGTCGCCGCGAAGCCGGGCATCTACCAGATCCCCGCGCCGGCGCCGTTCAAGTACATCCAGATGGGGGTGCCGAAGGACTACGACCCGAAGCGGTGGTACCCGCTGCTGTTCATGCTCCACCCCGTCACGGACGACCCGGCGAAGAGCACGCCCGACGCGTTCCACGCCGTCTGGTGCGAGGCGCTCCTCGACAAGGGGTGGATCGTCGCGGCGCCGGCGACGCTCGAGTGGGACAACGAGACCTCCATCGACCCGATCCGCACCTCGCTCAAGAAGGTGCTCGAGGCGTTCCACGTGGACGATCGGCGCGTGGTCCTGTGCGGCCACAACGCGGGAGCGCTGATGGCGTGGCGCGTCGCGACGCGCGAGCCGAAGCCCTGGGCGGCGATCCTGGCGTTGAGCGGCGAGATCCACCAGAGCGACCGGGGCGCCGCGCTCAAGGGGCTCGCGGGGAAGAGCGCCTACATCTTCCGCGGCGAGAAGGACACCTCGTACACGCAGCCCATGCTCGAGATGGACCGGAAGAACCTCGAGGCGTTCAAGATCACGGTGGTGACCGAGGTGAAGCCCGGGTGGACCTACGACTTCGCCCGCTCCAGCCTGCCGGCGATGGTCGCCTGGCTCGAGGGGATCTGGCCGCCCGGCGCCTACCGCGACCTCGCGACCGCCGCCGAGAAGGCGCTGGCCGCCCAGGACTTCGCCGCCGTGGGCCCGGCCCTCGCCGGGCTCCAGGCCGACCTCAAGAAGAACCCGTACCCCGCGTTCGAGGCCCGGGCGGCCGACCTCCAGAAGGCGTTCCTCGACGCGGGGCGCGCCGCGATCGAGGCGAACCGCGGCTGCGTGGGCTCCGCTCCCCTCGAGGCGCTCGCGAAGATGGAGGCCCTCGCGAAGGCGGTCAAGGGCGCGAAGCCCCTCGAGGCCGAAGCCTCGTCCGCCCTGGCCGCGCTCCGGAAGGACCCGGCCGTGGTCGAGGCGGTCCGGGCAAAGGAGGCGGAGGCCCAGGCCGCGTCGTACATGGGGAAGGCCGAGGCGGCGGAAGCCAAGGGCGACCTCGCCAAGGCCCTCGAGTGGTACCGCAAGGCGGCGGCTCTCGGCGAAACGTCGAGGAAGGCCGAGGCGGACCGGAAGATCCAGGACCTCGAACCGAAGGTCGCCGGCAAGTAGCCCCTCCCGGGGCGCGCCGCCGGCGGCGGAGAGCACCCCATGGCCGTGTCGAAGGACGGACAGACCCTCACGATCGTCTCGGGCGCGCGGACGCCCATGGCGGAGTACTCCGGGACCAAGGGGTACGGTCGCCTCAAGGACGTCACGGCCATCGACCTCGCCGCGGCCGCCGGCAAGGCCGCCCTCGAGCGCGGGCGGGTGGACCCCAAGGACGTGGACCAGGCGGTCTTCGGCAACGCCACCCAGTCGAGCAGCGACGCCCTGTACGGCGCGCGCCACGTGGCCCTCAAGGCGGGCGTGCCCGAGACCGCCCCGGCCCTGACCGTCAACCGCATCTGCGGCTCCGGCCTCCAGGCGGTCGTGTCGGGCGCGGAGCAGATCCTGCTCGGGCGGGCCAGGACCACCCTGTGCGGCGGCATGGAGAACATGTCGCAGGTGCCGTTCGTGATCCGCGGCGCGCGCGAGGGCTTCCGCCTCGGCCAGGACATGAAGGGCGAGGACCTCCTCTTCGCCGCCCTCCTCGACCCGTACTGCGGGTTCTTCATGGCCCAGACGGCCGAGAACGTCGCCAAGGACCACGGCATCTCCCGCGCCGCCCAGGACGAGTACGCGCTGCGCAGCCACCAGCTCGGCGCGGCCGCGGTCAAGGCCGGGAAGTTCGCGGAGGAGATCGTCCCCGTGCAGATCAAGCGCGGCGACAAGGTGATCGACACGGTCACCACCGACGACCACATCAAGCCCGACACCACGCTCGAGGGGCTCGCGGCCCTGCGCCCGGCCTTCGGCAAGGACGGCACGGTGACGGCGGGCAACGCGTCCGGCATCGTGGACGGCGCGGCGGCCGTGGTCGTGACCACCCGCGAGAACGCCGACCGGCACGGCTGGCCCCGCCTCGCCGAGATCGTGGACTGGGAGCTCGCGGGCGTGCCCCCGCGCGTGATGGGCATCGGTCCGGTCCCCGCCATCCAGGGCCTGTGCAAGCGCGCGGGCGTCCGCCTCGAGGAGATCGACCTCTTCGAGATCAACGAGGCGTTCTCCGCCCAGCTCCTCGGGTGCGAGAAGCTCCTCGGCCTGGATCGCAACAAGCTCAACGTGAACGGCGGCGCCATCGCGCTCGGTCACCCGCTCGGCGCGACCGGCACCCGACTCCTCGTCACCCTGGCGCGCGAGCTCGGCGCCCGCAAGGCGCGCTACGGCATCGCGTCGGCCTGCATCGGCGGTGGCCAGGGCATCGCGGTGCTGCTCAAGAACCCCTCCGCCTGACGCCGGGGCACCGCCTCCGGCTCCTCCGCTTCCCCAGCCGGGGCCCCGCGCGGGGCCCCGGCCCGTTGCAGGGGCGCGCGCCCCCCGCGCACCCGTCCGGTCCGACCGCCCCGCGCCGTATGATCGCGGGCCCATGCGCCCGACCGACCCCGTCCGCCTCACCCCCGGCAAGCGCGTCCTCTTCCTCACGAAGGACCCGGACAAGATCCGGCGCCAGCTCGCGGGGACGCTGAACCTGACGATGGACGACGTGCGCGTCGAGGACCTCCTCGACGACGTGAACACGGACGCCATGACCCCGGCGTGGGTCTGCTTCCGCCATCGCCCCGAGGACCTCGCGCTCGACGCCTACGCGGGGCTGATCGTCGAGGGGAAGCGCCTGTTCCCCACCCGCGCGCTCATGGACGGCGGCTTCGAGGTGATCGTCTCGGGCTACCGCAAGGGCACGGGCTCCTCGCGCGAGACCGCGGTGCAGGCCGAGAAGTGGTCGGGCATCCGCATCGCCATCGCGGCGTCGTTCGCGCCCATCCACGCGCGCAACAACGTCAACCAGGGCGTCCTCATGGGCGACCACGACGTCCTGCGCCGCCTGCAGCGGGGCGAGGGGGTCCCGCTGGACGCGTTCATGAAGGGCTACGACCCCGTCACGCGCCTCATGGTGCGCGAGGGCGGGCTGTTCCCGTTCACGAAGGCCCTCCGCGAGGGGCGGGTGGCGGTGCCGGCCCACGACACGGCGCAGCGGCCCATGACCATGGGCGAGAAGATCTACGCCGCCCACCTGGTGGGGGACGGCCCCCGGTACGTGAAGCCCGGCGACGCCGTGGTCATCCGCGTGGACGGCGGCTACAGCCACGAGTTCACGACGGCGCAGGTGGACTACTTCCTCACCCAGGCGTACGGGGAGGGCTACGGGGTGGTCAACCCCCGCAAGCTCGCGGTCTTCGAGGACCACCTCATCTACGCCACGGGCGTGAAGAGCATGGCGCCCTTCGCCGACCAGATCGAGACCCTGCGCCGCCTCCAGCGCGAGTTCCAGCGCAAGACCGGCGTCCGCGACTACTCCGCGAAGGACGGCGTGAGCCCCGGCATCTGCCACCAGATCGCGCGCGAGCAGTTCATCGAGCCCGGCGACCTCATCCTCGCCACCGACAGCCACACCTGCATGGGCGGCGGCAGCAACGCGCTCGCCTACGGCGTCGGCGCCACCGAGTACGCCGAGATCGCGCACTCGGGCCTCGCCTTCACCGAGATCCCCGAGTCCATCCGCTTCGAGCTCGTCGGCCGCCTGCGCCCCGGGGCCATGGCGAAGGACGTCATCCTCCACATCCTCGCCACGTATGCCCGCCGTCAGGAGACGCTCGACCGCGTCATGGAGTTCGGCGGGCCCGGGCTCGCCGGCCTCTCCATGGACGAGCGCGCGACGCTCGCGAACATGGCCACCGAGTGCGTCGCCAAGGCGGGCGTCGTCGAGGGCGACGAGCTGACCGTCGAGTGGATCGCCGCGCGCCGCAAGGACCTCACGAAGGACCAGCTGCGGGCCCGGCTGGTCCGCCCCGACCCGGGGGCGGTCTACGCGGGAGGCGTCCACCGCATCGACCTCGACGCCATCGCCCCCATGGTGGCCACCCCGGGCGATCCCGACCGCGGCATCCCCTCCGACCCGGGCAACGGCGCCGACGTCGCCGACCTGCCGCCCGTCCGCATCGACATCGCCTACGGCGGGTCCTGCACCGCCGGCAAGCAGGACGACGTGGACGCCTACGCCGCCGTCGTCCGGGAGGCCCTCGCCGCCGGCCGCCGGGTGGCCCCGGGCGTGCGCTTCTACATCCAGTTCGGCTCCGACGAGGTCGAGACCTACGCCCGCACGCGGGGCTACCTCGACGACTTCCGTGCCGCCGGCGTGGAGGTGATCCGCCCAGGGTGCGGCGCGTGCATCGGCTGCGGTCCGGGCGTGTCCGAGTCGGGCGAGCAGGTCACGGTCTCCGCCATCAACCGCAACTTCAAGGGTCGCAGCGGCCCCGGGAAGCTCTACCTCGCGTCGCCGTCCACGGTCGCCGCGTCGGCCATCGAGGGCCGCATCGTCTCCTTCCGCACGGGGATGTTCCGCGCCCCGGTGGGGGCCGGTCGGGGGTAGACCGGGACGACGGGGGTGGGGTGACCCCGACGCGGATCCGCCGACCGCAATCCCGGGGGGAGGGTGGGGGCGCGGGGGGAGGGGGTGCCGGGGGGACGCGACCTCCGGCAGGGGGGCTTCCCGGCGCAAGAGGGAGGCCCGCCCGACCGATCGGGCTCGGTTTCGCTGGCTCGCGCAAGGCCGAGCCCCCGATCCGAAGGGCAGGGAACGACCTGCGGCGGCGAGGAGATCGTATCTGGACCCCGATACCTCGACGAGACGCCGCGCGGCACGAGCCGCCGAAGGCGAGCCC
>CAZJJQ010000061.1:0-11349 GCA_964546345.1 uncultured Planctomycetales bacterium | reverse complement strand
GCGACGCGAAGGGCTGACGCGCGCGACGGCCCCCCGTGGTTGCATGCCCCCCCCCATGTCCCGCCCCCGCCGCCCCCTGCCCCTTCCCCCCCGCTCCGCGCTGCGCGCCCTCGCCGGGCTGCTGCTGGGAGTGCTCGCCTGCGTCGCGCCCGCGCGTGCGGACGAGACGCCCCCCGACGACTGGGTGCACCTCGTCGTCCTGCACACGAACGACGTGCACGGCAACCTGCTGCCGCTGACGCCCGCGCAGGCCCAGGTGGACGCCACGGGCGACGTGGGAGGGTTCGCGGCGCTCGCGGCGTTCGTGAAGGCGGAGCGTGCGGCGGCGAAGGCGGCGGGCGCGGAGGTGCTGCTGCTCGACGGGGGCGACGTCTGGCGCGGGACCCCGGAGGGCGACCTGACGCGTGGCGACCTGGTCGTGGAGGCGTTCGGGCGGCTCGGCTACGACGCGGTGGCGTTCGGCAACCACGAGCTCGACCTGGGGCTGCCGAACGCGGCGCGGCTCGCGAAGGCGGCGAAGTTCCCGTGGATCTCGGCGAACGTGATCGAGAAGGCGACCGGCCTGCCGCCGGCGTGGCTGCGGACGCACGTGGTCGTCGAGCGGGGCGGGTTGCGGATCGGCATCGTCGGCATGACGCCGCCCGAGACGGCGAGCATCGTGATGGGCGCGGACGGGATGGGGCTCGAGTTCCTCTCGCCCGAGGCCGCTGCGAAGGCGCAGGCGAAGGCGCTCGAGGGCACGACCGACGTGCTCCTGTTCCTGACGCACCTCGGGCCCGAGAAGGACCTGACGGTGCTCGACGCGGCGCCGCGGGCGCGGCTCGTGGTGGGCGGTCACAGCCACACGCGGCTGCACAAGCCCGTGATGGGCGGCCCGGACAAGGGGGCGTGGATCGTGCAGGCGGGCACGGCGTGCGTCGTCGTGGGGCGCGTGCGGCTGAAGGTGCACCGCACGACGAAGGAGGTCGTGCTCGAGGACTACGGCCTGACGCCCCTGGCGGTGGAGCGCGTGGGGCGGGACGCGGAGATGGCGTCCTTCCTCGAGGAGCGGATGTCGAAGGACCCGGTGCTCGTGGCGCTCGGCGCGACCGTCGCGACCCTGACGGCGGACGCGCCGCGGCAGGGGAAGCAGCCGTGGGCGTCCTCGGCCGCGGGCAACCTCGTGACGGACGCGATGCGGGCCTCGGCGGGCACGGACGTGGCGCTCGGCAACCGCGGCGGCGTGCGGACGGCGATCCCGAAGGGGCCCGTGACGGGGCGGGACGTGTTCCGGCTGATGCCGTTCGACAACACGATCGTCGTGCTCCCGATGTTGGGCGCCGACCTGCGCGCCGTGCTCGAGTTCTCGCTGACGGGCGACCGCATCTCGCCGCTCGAGGTGTCGGGGGTGACCATGACCTTCCACGTCGTAGGAGAGGGCGCGCAGGCGCGCGCGACCGACGTGCGGATCACGGTGGGCGGAAGCGCGCTCGACCCGGAACGGCGCTACCGCGTGGCGGTGAACTCGTTCATGGCGCAGGGCGGGGATGGATACTGGCAGTTCCGCACGAAGGGCACCCTCGACACGGGCATCCTGGTGCGCGATGCGATCCGCGCCTGGCTGGCGGCGCACGACCCGGTGACCCCCGACCTGACGGCGCGCGTCGGGTCGGACTGACGCAGCTCAGCTCCGGGGGAGCGGCGAGGGGGGGCCGACGACGCCCGCGGAGGGGTTGGAGAGGATGCCCGGGGCGGTGCGGTAGCGCTCGATCGAGAGGACCTTGAAGATCAGGCGGCGGACGATGCGGCGGCCGGGCGCGAAGCCCTGGAGCCAGGCGTCGAGCTTGCCGAGCTCCTCCCCATCGGACTCGGCGCCGAGGAACTCGACCTGGAGGCGGACGCCATCCCGGGAGCGGGGGTCAGAGACGGGGTCGAGGACGAGCACCGAGGCGAGGGGGTTCTGCCGCAGGTTGCGGAAGGTCGCGCCGCCGGCGCCGTCCTCCTCCCCCCCGGCGAGCGTCCCGTCGGTCCCGAAGCGGGCGGCCGAGAGGACGGCGGTGTCGGGGCGGCCCTTCGTGCTCACGGTGGACAGGAGCGCCACCGCGGTGCGGCGGTCGAGGTAGCTGCGGGCGAGTTCGGCGAGTTCGTCCATCGGAGCTCTCGGGCCAGGGGCCCGACCGGGGGCGCTTCCAGGGTTCGGCCAACATACCCGGCACGCGCTTCGCTGGCCCGGGCAATGCCGGCCCTCCCTCCCGGATCGGCAGCCCGTCCACGAGGGGGGTGGCGCGAGTTGCGCTCCGCCGGCTCCCCGGTATGCTCCGCCGGTCCTATGCTCCGGGGCGTAGCGCAGTTTGGTAGCGCGCTTGGTTCGGGACCAAGAGGTCGCTGGTTCAAATCCAGTCGCCCCGACCATCACGACGAGAGCCGCTCGGCAACGGGCGGCTCTCCTTCGTTACGCGCCCCTCCCCCGATTTGAACCAGCAACCTCCGGGGTAGGCGCGCGGACGCCGCTTCGGCGGCCGCATCGCGCCGTAGGGGGCGCAGCCCCCTGGTGAACGGCGCCAAGGGCGGCGCCCGCGCCATGTCCCCGACCCTGCCAGCGCCCGGGCGCCAGGGCCCCTTCCCGACCTCGCGCGGTTCCCCCGCTCGCGGGCGCACGCCCTGGTTCAAATCCAGTCGCCCCGACCATCACGACGAGAGCCGCTCGGCAACGGGCGGCTCTCCTTCGTTACGCGCCCCGTCCACGCGGAGCCACCCGCACCCGCCCGCCGACTGTCGCAGAGTTGGAGGCAGAGCGCCTCCCCGGCCGTCGCGAACGCGAGCGCATTTCGACGCCCAGGTGGCGTCAGGAGGTCGAGGGTGGCGGAAGGAAGCGCTGCCGCACGTTCGGCGCACCCGGCGGCCGAACGACCCACCCTCCGGACGCCGGGAAGGCGCGTCGTTCGGGCAACCGTCCCGGGCTCCGGAGCCCAGGCGGCGCGCTGCGGCCAGCGACGCGCGCGCGCGGGCCCCGGAGGGGTGCGGCGCTGGCGTCCTCGACGGTTCCGTAGCGCACGCCGCGCGTCCCCTCCCAACCTCCGTCCGACGCTACCGGGGGCACCCAGCCGTCCGCCGAGCGCTCGACGAGCTGGGTCAGCTCCTGCAGCGAGAGCCGGAGGGCAAAGTGGAGCCAGGCTGCCTCGTGCCGGGGGACCACCACGTTCGTGAGCAGGACGACGTGCCGCCACGTGATCCAGCCGTCTCTGTACGCCCGGTCGATCTCCGGCAGGTCGTTCAGCCTCGCCCCGATACGCAGGAGCTCTTCCGCCAGCTCGGGACCGATGCCGAAGCGAATCTCAGCGTACTGAATGTTGCAGCAGCAGCCCCACCCCTCGCTCGGGTGGTTGTGGTCGTGCAGCTCGACGTAGACGAGCTCGATCGCCATGGCCCGCCAGCTCACCGGGTAGAACCCCTCCCAGTCGAACTGGCCCGCGTGCGCGGAGGGGGGCTCGGGCGGGTGATTCGGGCACGGAGTACGGACGAGGTTCATGGGGCCTCCGGGGCATGTTCGGTAGTTGTTCTGATCCTATCCCACCCCACCGACAGGCTCGCGACTCCGGCCCGCCCCCGGGGGGGGGGGTTCAGAACCTTCCGCAAGCGTTTCATGCCCCCCCCGGTAGGTCCTTCGCCCACACGACGCCCTTGGAATGGAGCCGGGCGAGGTGCCTCGCCTCGTCGGAGAGGGTGCCGCTCTGGAGCACGGCCCAGAGGATCTTGGCCCACTCACTGTTGAGGCCCTCGCGGCGGCCGCCCGGCCACTGCAGTGCGCCCGCGGCGTCGGTGAGCGTCAGGACGAGCCCGCTCGACTCCCGCTCGCGCGGGTCCGACGCGATGTGGGGCGGGCGGGCGCCGCCTTCCCCACGCACCGAGCGACCACCCGCACGGCGTAGCGGCCCGGCGCGAGCCCGCACGGCGTGAAGCTTCCGTCGGACTCGAGATCGGCGCGCGTGCCCCGCGCCCGCCTGCGACGTCGGCCGTTGACTCGGGCCTGAACGCAGGCCGCGCCGCACGGAACGCGCGCCGCCGCCCACCGGGGCGCGCGATCGCATCGGCGCCACGCAGACACCCTGCACTCGGGGAGGCTCGTCGTCTCCGCCGGATCGACGTCTGCGCCCACCAGCGACCCCGGCGGCCTGACCTCCCACCCTCGATCTGCGGAGTCGGCCCCAACCTCACGGCGTGGGCCGGGAGGGGCACCCACGCCCGCGAGCCCCCGGCGTGGCTTCGATTCCCGGGGCGCCGCGGGCAAGGCGCAGCACGAGGAGGACCGCCCGCGCCGGCGCCGCGGAGGCAGCATCGCGAGCAGGCCAGGCTACAGGCTAGTCGGGCAGCCCCCACAGCACCCAAGCCGCCCAGTAGTAGGGTCGCCGCCACTTGGCATCCGAGCGAACGTAGGCCTGCGCCGCACGAAGTGCTGCGGCGGCGCCGAGGCCCGTGGATCCGTCCTTCGGATTCCAGAGCGCGTAGAACTTCGTCATCAGGGCATGCGTCGCCTCGTCATCCACCTTCCAGAGGCTCACGAGGACTCGGGGTGACCCCGCGAGCATGAACGCGCGAGTGAGCCCATGAACGCCCTCGCCGGCGACGAGCTGCCCACGCGCCGTCTCGCAGGCGGAGAGCACGGTCAGATCGGAGGGGATCCGCATCCCGAACACGTCCGCGACGGAGAGGAGTCCGTCGCTCCCCTCTTCGGTCGCCAGCGCGAGGGCCGAGAGCATCGGGTCGGCAGGGTAGACGAGTCCGTGGGTTCCGAGATGGACCCCATGCCACCGAGGACGCCCGGCGAGCGCTTGCCGGAGACGACGCTCCCCCGCCTCGGCGCCGAGCAACACGACATCGCCGACCGCGAGCGCCTCGGCCCGGGTGCCCGGCAGGGGCGACAGGATCCCGCCGGAGGGCCCTCGGCCCCTGCGGGGCGCAGCCTCGCCGGAACCCGTACCGAACGCGGGATCGCCCAGCGCCAGCACTCCTACCCCCTTCATCCCACGGTCGAGGAAGAGGGTCCGCATCACCGAGCCCGACGGGAGGAAGACGACGTCCTGTTCCGGAGCGAGCAGGGCGAACGGGACGTAGTTCAGGGGCCCGTCGGGGCAGACGAGCACACGCCGGACCGACGCGTCGAGGCCCAGGGGCTCGACGAGGTGCTCGCGAAGCCATCGAAGCGACGGCTCGGGATCGGCATCGCGGCGCCCGGCGTCGAGGCTGCGCGCGGCCTCGGCCAGCGGGCGCGAAGGTCCGAGCGAGACGACCCGCGCGGCGCCCTTCCGAGCGACCAAGGCAAGCGCCTCGGTCTCGTCCGGGGCGACGAGGTAGGACACGAACGCGTCCCCGTCCGCCAAGAGCCCCTGGATGGTGCCGAGCTCCGCGACCTTCGGGTAGACGACGTCGGCGGCGGCCACGGCCTCGCGCTGAATGCGGGCGACGACCTCGCGGACGCGGCTACGAGCCGCATCGAGCTCGGTCCCCCGGGCACGGATCGCTGCGAACTGGCCCCCGAGGAAAGCGCTCCGCCAGCGGGCGGAGGCCTCGGCCTCCTCCGCGCGAGCCGTCTCCTCCGCCTGGCGAAGCCCCTCGGGGATGCTCGCGTTCCAGACGGCCTCCCGCACCCCGAGCGCGTCACGCAACGCGCCGGCCCGCGAGCTCTCGAGGAACCAGCAGACGCCGGCGGGGTCGCCGAGCCTCCACGACGACCGCGCCCCCACGGCGAGGAAGTCCGGCGTGAGCCCCTGCAGGGAGATGGAGGACTCCTGGTCGCCGCCGGCACGGAGCAGCAGGCTCGACTCGTCCGCTGCGCGGCGAGCGAGCGCGACGGCACGTTCGTACTGCCCCGCGTGCGCGTACAGCCCGGCAGCCTGACCTGCCGCCAGGACGAGCAGCGCGGGCACACCGCTCCGCTCCGCCTCGACGAGCCCCAGCTCCGCGGCGGCGAGCCCGGCTTCCACATCGCCTCGCCGCACGCGCACGACCGCCAGCAGGATCCGCGCGAAGGTGCGGTTGGCGGCGTCCGCGGGAAGGGCCAGGAGCGGCAGCGCGACCTCGAGGTGCCCGCGCGCGGCCTCCAACTCCCCGACTTCGAGCTCCGCCCGAGCCAGGGTCGGCGCGATCCTGGCCGCCTCGAACGGCAGGCTCTGGGCCAGGAAGTGCGCGTGCACACGGCGCAGCTTCTGCGCGACCCCGGGCCAACGCCCCGCCTTCGCATCCAGGAGCGCGGCGACGTGGACGGCGCGGATCCCCTCGTCGGGGGGCCCTTCCGCCGAACGGGCGCCGCCGTACCGGGCGAGCCAGCGACTCGCCGACTCCATGTCGGCGAGCGCCGTGCTCGCAAGGACCAGCGCGAGGCCGGCCTGCGCCTCGTCCGTCCGCCTCCCAGCACGATCGAAGGTGCTCCGCGACGTCTCGAACGCCTCCACGGCCTCGTGGAGCTTTCCCACCGCCAGGAGCACCGTGCCCAGGAGGAGATGAAGCGGAGCGGCCCCCACGGCATCTCCCCGCGCCAGGTGCCCGTCGATGGCCTCGCGGAGGATCGGGATCGCACGGGCCGGCTCGCCCAGCCCCTGGAGGACGCCGGTGAGAACGGGCGCGAGGGACTCGACCCAGTCGGAGAGCTGGGCGCGTCGGGCGCGTTCGAGCGCTTCCTCGCCGACGCCGAGGGCGAGCGCAAGCTCTGCCCTCTCCAGATGGAGGATCGCCAGGGTTGCGCGCGCCGAGACCTGCAGGTCCACGCGCAGCGTCGCGTCGGCGGCGTTCCGTGATCGCGCATAGGACTCGAGAGCGCCTTGACCATCGCCGAGCTCCTGCCTCCGGGTGCCCGCGACGAACCGGGTGCGGCACGCGAGGCGCGCCCAACCGAGGGCCTCGAGCCTCGTGGCCAGGGAGTCGAGCTCGCGCAGCTCCTGCTCGCGCCGCCCGAGCTCGCCCAGGGCGATGGTGCGCAGCAGTTGGATCGAGAGGCTGGGCACGTCGGTCGCATCCGCAGAGACGTCGGCCGATTCCGCGAGGAGCGCCTTCCAGTCCTTCTGGGCGTGGGCAGTGATGGCTGCCTGCCACGTCTTCCGTCGCGCCGCGTCCGGGGGGAAGCGTCGCCTGGCGAGGACGTAGGCGCGCAACGGGGCGAACTCGTGCGCGGGCGCCTCCCTGGCGAACGCCTCGGCCACGTCGGCGCGCCCGCGATGCACCAACGCGTCGGCCGCCCGCCATGGGTCGGTGCCTGCCGCCTCCGCGATGCCCCGCAGCGTCGCAAGGTCCCCCCGATCGAAGGCGGCGACCAGCGCGTCGGCACTCTCGTCTCCCGGGAGTCGCCCTCCCTCCCCACCTTCCGAGGGCGCCCCCCCGAGCCCGAACAGGGCAAGCAGCACGACGGAGACGACGCACCGCCCCCACGTGTACGGATGGGGACGGCGAGCGCCCCTCGCGGGTCGCCTTCGGCGCCAGGTGGTCATGGCCCCACCAGAACGAGGTCGGAGAGGACGGGGCTCGTCCCGTCCGGGGCCGGACGCAGGGTCACGACGATCTCGATGTAGCGACCCGCGATCGACAGTGGCGCACCCGCGTCGATGGGCATCAACGGCGTGATGCCGAGGTCCACCAGAGAATCCGACGCGCGCGCCTGCACGGCGATCGACGTTCCCGCCGGGACCGCCCCACCCAGCTCCGTGTTCCAGGAGATCGAGCGCCATGCGGTGCCTGCCAGACCCGCATCGTGTCCGATCCGCCAGACCCCGCGCGGAGAAGTCGCCCGCAGCGAGACCGAGCCCGTCATGTCGCTGTAGTTGTACGGCGCCGCGCCGGGGAGATTCACGGTGAGGTCCACGGCCCCCACGCGGGTGACACCATCCGCCCCGATCGGCCCCCCGTCGGGATCGATGCGGGTCGCGCTTCCCGCGGTCTCGTTGGTGGTCCAGATCTTCCCACTCGCGTCCACGGCGACGCCGGTGGGGCCGAGGATGTCGGGAACGCTGCCCACGAAGGTGCCGTCGCCTCGCAGGTGGTTCACCGTGGTGCCGCCAAGGTGCGAGGAGGAGATCCAAACGTCTCCTCGCCCATCCACGGCCAGACCCTGCGCATTGGGCGTTCCGTGCGAGAAGGTCCCGAGCACGCTTCCGTCAGGTCGGAGTTTGCGCACCTCCCCGCCGGCGACGTTCGTGATCCAGACGTTCCCGTCAGGACCGATCCCGAGCCCGTAGTTCGGGATGTCGATGATGGTCGGGTTTCCGGTCCCCGTCGGCAGGCTCGGATCCCAGCGGAGGACGGCCCCCCAGCTGCTGGTGGCCGACCAGAGGATCCCGCGCCCGTCGATCAGCCCTCCATACCCGCCGGCGGAGAACGGCCCCTCCGTCCGCAGGACGGCCCCACTGTCGCCGTCGATCAGGTCGAAGACGCGGTCATTCGCACCGCCGACGCCACTGACCCAACAGTCGCCATCGCCGTTCACGGTCACGTGGCGAACGACCGACGCGCTGACCTTGACGTAGTGCAGGATGCACTCGTCGGCAGCGGTCGAGACACCGCCGTTCGTGTCCTCTCCCCCGGCGTTGGGCCAGGGACGCACGTCGCCGTACCCCGTGGAGGTGTCGATTTGGCCGTTGTGGTTGCGATCCAGGAACTCGTGGGCCTCGACGAGCCCCAGATGGACCACGGACCCGTCGCCGCGGTTCCCGGCCCACACGCTCCCGTCCATCGAGACCGTGGTACGGGACGGGTTCGGCGAGGAGTTCGTCTCGGGCGCGGTTCGATACTCGCCGAGAATCTGCCCGCTTCGGGTGTCGATCTTGCAGATCGTGCCGCGATTCGACAGCGCGACCCAGATGTAGCCGTAGGCCCCGGACTGCGCGCTGACGCGGAGCTGACCGCTGACGGTTGCGTGCTCGACATTGGCGAGCACCCCGGCGTCGAAGTCGGAGTCAGAGGTGAAGAGAATCACCGTGCCGAGGGGGCCTGTCGACTCCCCTCCGCAGGTGGACACTATGCTCCAGAGGCCAAGGAGGAGCGTTGCCCGAAGGCCCCGCAGCCACCGGGTGCGTACGAACCTGTCGCGCTCCCCCATCGGAACCCTCCCGCAGGCTGATGCTCATGTGAGCCGCTCACACCCCGCGCGCGCTCGCGAAGGGCATGAGCATCGAGCCCGTCGCGAGCGTAGCGGCGACCGCGGTGGACCACAACCCCGGGGGCGCGGTCCGCACCCCTGGCGGCATCGCCGCCCCGGCACACGGGGACCCCGGGCTCCCGACCCCACGGTGGATCCGGGGGATCCCGACCCCGCGGCCGAAACGGCTTGGGAGGCCCAGCAACAGGCTCGTGGCGCCGTGGGCCTCTAGGGTGACCCCTCCTTCGAGCGTGCTCCCACGCAGCGGATGTAAGGGGCGGTCGGCCTACCTTCCATACGCCACGAACGCCGCCCAATACCGCGGCGCGGCGAGTGAGACTTGCCATCGGTGCCCTTCCAGCTGCGCAGCTCCAGGGCTGCCTCCCGCAGCGTGCCGACGGGAGAGAGTGGGCTCACCGAAGCGCACCACGCGAGCTTGCTCGCAGCCGCCGCCCCCCCCCACGGGCGCGTGCGGTCGCGTTGCCTGGTTCCTTCCCCCCCGGTCACCGCCGGGCACCTGCTGCTTCACCCTGGGGAGGATCTCCCGACGGCGCATCAGATCCCACCCCACGGCGCCGGAGGGGCATCGCATCCTGGAGCCGAGGGCCCTTCGATGGCGGCTCCCCCGGCGGCAGGCTGCCTCTCCCGCCGACCGCTCGGCACCCCACCGAATTCCTCCTACCTCCCCGACACGACCACCCGCACACCCACCGCGGGCGCATCCACCACCCCCGCCTCCAGGGCCGCGCCTGCCTGCGAGATCGACAGCCTCACCGGGCCCGCACGCAGCCCGCGCAGCACGAAGCGCCCGTCGGCACCCACCTGGGCGTACGGACGCATCGCCGCCAAGCGGGCGCCGTCGTCGGCCGAGAGGCTCGTCGTCTCGACGGGCTCGCCCTTCGCGTCCACCAGCGTGCCCGACAGCTCGACCCCGAGGCCGACCCGCAACGCGAGATCCATCGTGCCTGCCTTCACCCCCCGCACCACCGCGCCGAGGTAGCCCGAGCGTCCTCCACCCGCCTCGACGGTGAACTCCAGCTCGGGCAGGCCGTCCGCGAGGAAGGTCCCGTCCTCGCGCGTGTACGCGAACGTGCGCGCGCCCGACGAACGCAGGTCCACGCCCTCCGCCATCAGGCCGATGGGCACGCCCGCCGGCACCGGCTTGCCGTCCTCCCCCAGCACGCGCCCCCCGATCCCACGCGCGGGCGGGAGGGCCAGCACGATTCCGACGTCGCGCGGATCGACGCCTTCGATGAGCCCCGGACGCCGCCCCGGGAAGCCCGTCGCATGCAGGTCGTAGCGGTAGCCCGCGTCGAGCGGCCCCACCTCGAACGTGCCGTCGCCGGGCACCACGCCCACCACCGGATGGTTACGCTCCGGGTCCCCCGCCCGATACGCAACGACCTTGCCCGCACCCACGACGGGCGCGCCCGTTCCGTCCTCGAGCCGCCCTCGCACGGTGAAACCCCTCGAGAGTCGCACGACGAGCCCTCGGGTCCCCGCCTCGACCGCGCGCACGATGGTCGAGGAGAGCGGCGCGCCCCCGAGGTCGCCGGGGGCGGCGTCGGGGATCACCCAGAGGTCGTAGCCCCCGGGCGAGAGCCCGGGCACGCGGAACGCGCCGCCCGAGGCGTACACCACCTTGCGCATGGTGAAGTCGGGATCGCCCGCCGGCGTGCGGCGCACCGCGTCCACCTTCACCCGGCGGATCACCGGGTCGCCGACGTCATCCACGAGGGTCCCGTCGATCGCACGCCCGCGCACGAGCCGCACCTCCACGGGATCGTGGCCGGGCACCACGCCCTCGACCCGCGTCGGCACCCACTCGTCGCGTGCCGAGACGTCCTCCCCGACGTGACGAGCCCCCACGTCGAGCACCCACGGGCCTCGGCCCGGCACCATCACCCGGAACGTCCCGTCCTCGCGCCACTCCGCGATCCGCGCCACCGCCGCCTCGGGCGACGTGGACGGCGTCACCCGCACGGGCACGCCCACCAGCGACTCGCCGGTGTCCGCGTCCCGCACCGTCCCCGTCAGCGGCACCCCGCGCGCGAGGGCCACGGCGACCGCGCCCGCTCCTCCCGCGCGCACCACCGTCTCGGCAAAGCCCTCCGCCGTCACGCCCAGCTCGGCCGCCGCGTCCTCCCCCACGTCGAGCGCGAATCGCCCCGCCTCGTCCGTGGTCGCCATGCGATCGGGCCCCGCGAGATCGCGCACGACGGCGCCCGCGACGGGCTGCCCCTCGGCAT
>CAZJJQ010000060.1:2207-11415 GCA_964546345.1 uncultured Planctomycetales bacterium | reverse complement strand
ACGCGGCGCCGGGCGCTGGCCGCGCTGCACGCGCTCGACCCGATCCATCGGGAGGCGCTCGTCCTCCGCTACGACGAGGGCCTCCCGCCCCGCGCGATGGCGGTCCAGCTCGGCGTGCCGGTCGAGACGGCTCGCAGCCGGGTGAAACGCGGCCTCGAGCTCCTGCGCGGGCGGCTCGGGACCGGCGACGAGAAGGACCGCCGTCGCGCGTTCGCGGGGCTCGCGCTGCTGGCCGATCGGCCCCCCGCGCCCCCTCCGCTCCCGACGCGGCCCCTCCGCGACGCCCGGCGGTGGCGGTTCGTCGCGCTCGCCGGGGCGGCGCTCCTCGCCGGGATCTGGCTCCTGGACGGCTTCGGGGGCACGCGCGAAGTACCGTCCGGCTCCGTCGCGAGCGCCGATGGGGAGCCGCCGGCTCCGTCCCTGCCGCTCGCGAGCGGCGGGGACGAAAGGGTCCCGGCTCCGGGAGCCGTGCCCCTCCGCCCGGGGCTCGCGGCGGCACCGCCGCGGCCGCCGCCGGATCCGGCCTCCGTCACGGGGACCGGCGCCCTCGTCGGACGGGTGCGCCGCGACGGGCGTCCCCTCGCCGCACGCCTCGAGCTGCGACGCGTGGCCGACGTCCCGCCGGAGGCCGTCGTGGACGGGAGCGATCCGCTCGATCGCGACACGTGGTTCCGGGCGCTCGCCGCCACGACGCCCCCGGCGCTCACCACGGCGTCCGACGCGGGCGGCCGCTACACCTTCGAGCGCGTGCGCCCCGGCGCCTACGAGGCGCGGGTGTTCCCCGACGGCGGTGCGCCCCAGGCCTTCCCGTTGATCCTGCTCCGCGACGGGGAGCGCAAGGAGACCCTCCTCGAGCTGCCCGACGGGCCCGCTTCGCTCGTGATCGAGGCGCTCCGCGCGGACGGGGGCCCCGCGGCGGGCGCGGTCGCCATCGCGAGCGGGTCGGGGTGGGCCTGGGTGCGGGGCGACCTGCCGCATCGCCTCGACGCGTCGGGGCGCGCGCGGCTGGAGCGCCTCCCCGAAGGCGAGGCGACCGTCTTCGTCTGGGTGGACGGCGAGCCCGCCCCCCGGGAAGCCCGCGTCGTGCTGCCCACGACGGACGTCCTGCGCGTCGGGCCCGGCGGCCCCCGCCGCCCCCCTGCTCCCGGCCGCGTCTCCGGGCGGGTGCGGCTCGCGGGAAGCCGCCTGCCCGTGCCCTGGGTGCGCGTGCACGCGACGGAGGCGCGATCCGCGCAGGAGACCGTCACCTACCCCGCGCGCAGCACCTCGGCCGACGCGGAGGGACGCTTCACCCTCGAGGGCCTGGGCGTCGGCTTCGTCACCGTGTTCGTCCAGGGTGACGGGTACCTCTCCGTGGGGATGGAGAAGCTCTGGCACTACCAGCCCGACCCCCTCGCGCACCGGACGGACGAGGTCGGGACGCTGGAGGTGGACGTGGAGGTGGTCGCCGTCGCGCCCGTCGCGGGACGCGTGGTGGACGAGGACGGTCGCCCGCTCCGCGGTGCGACGGTCCGCCTCGAGTCCGCGCCTCGCGTCCGCTTCGGCGGCGGTGGCGGTCCCGGCACTCTGCCGGCCGGCGTCCTCAACGCCCCGATGGCGGCGGTCACGGACGCGGACGGCAGGTTTGCGCTCTCGGCGCCGATCCCGGGGCATCCGTACGTCGTAGGGGCGTCCTCGCCCGGTCGTCGCCCCGAGAGCGTGCCCTTCCTGCGCGCGCCTCCGGCCGACGAGGCTCCGCTGCTGCTCACCCTGGCCCTCGAGGAGGGGGACGCCTGGGCCGACGTCACGGTCGTGGACGCCGACTCGAAGGCCCGCGTCCCCTTCGCACGGGTTACCGTCTGGCGGCCCGATGGACCGGGGGCACGCCGGGGCATCGGCGAGTTCCAGGCCGGCCGCGATGGCGTCGCCCGCGTGGGGCCGTACCGGTCGCTCGACGGCCTCCTCGTGACGGCCGAGCCCACGTTCTCCCTGCGGCCGGGAATGTACGCAACCGCCGAGCCCGTGCCCCTCCTCCCCTCCGGGACCACGGCCGAGCGGCCCGCGCCGATGTCGGTCCTCTCCATCGTGGTGGAGGCCCCGGAGGGCCGCGATCTGCGCGCGACGGACCTCTTCGTCCGGCCTCCCGGCACGGACCGGGCGCTCCGCGTGCAGGGTGGGGTCGGCGCCGACGGGAAGGCGGAGGTCCACGTGGCGGGCCCCGGGCCCTTCCTCGTCGTCGCCATCCTCGAGGGCGGGGGTGAGCGTCTGCAGGGGAGCGCGACCGGTGCCCCCGACGGGGCGCCGCTGCGCGTGGTGGTGCGGCCGAAGGCCGAGGGGAAGTAGGGGGCGGCGGGGGCTGCGGGCTCGGCCCTGCGGCGTCACCCGACCGTGGCTGCACTACGCGAACAGCGCGGTCACGACGAGAGGGCGCCCCACGCGGGCGACGAGCTTCAGGGCAAGCTCGAGCACCAACGCCTGGTGCCCGTAGGTCGGGGCAGGCTGCTTCACGAGGAACCCCTCGATGAGCTGGGCCGGGAAGCCCTCGGGGAGCCGGTCGTAGTCGGCGCGGGTGAACGTGGGGGACATCGTCCTCACGCAGGTATATCGCGCGGAGCCCCACGCGCGTCACGCAGCCACGTGGGGAACCCGGGGGCGGGACCCCGCGGGCGCCTCGTGCCTCGGGCCAGGGCCGCGGGGCGACGTGTGCCGCCTCCCCCCGCGCCCCCCTCCTCCCTGGGGCGTCCGTCCCCGGCGTCCCCCCCCCGGCCCGCCGGTGTTCCCGCCTCGCGGCCGGACGGGTGCGGCCGGACGGGCGCGGCGCCGCCGCCCCGGCTTGCCAGGCCCCCGGGAGCGTGGCAAGGTCTCCCCGTCACGCGCCCTTAGCTCAACGGATAGAGCACTGGCCTCCGGAGCCAGGGATAGGGGTTCGATTCCCTTAGGGCGTACCAATTCAGCGAGGGCGGCCGGCGGCTTCGATCGACGAAGCCGCCGGCTGTCTTCCATTCCGGCAGGTTGCTTCCGGGTGCGGTTGCGTTTCGGCGGGCGTCGGCCGCGGGGCCGGCGCCGGCGGTGTCTTTTCCCCCCTTCGATCGACGGCGACACTGAACGCGGAGGTTCCGATGGCGGGTCCCCGATGGGACGAGCTCGAGCGATCCATTCGTGCCAAGGACAGCGAGGCGGCCGAGCGCATCTGGCTCGAGCTGGTCGAGCAGGACAGCGGGAACATCGACGGGTTCCTCAAGGCCGCCGACGGGATCGCGGAGAAGGCGGGGGGGCGGCGCCAGGCGGGGGTCCTGCTGTGGATGGTGGCGGGGGCGCTGAAGGACAAGGGGCGTGACCGGGACCTGTTCCGCCTCCACGCGCGGCTCGCCAAGATCGCCCCGGACGACGGCACCTTGCGGACGGCCATGACCGAGGCCGTCCGGCGCGGGTGGGCCGGCCGGGCCGACCTCGACGCGCTCCTCGAGCGCAGCGGGGTCGTCGGGGGCACCGCCTCCGAGCTCGCGAAGCAGGCCGAGGCCCTCGAGCGCTACCTCCGCCTCGAGCCCGGCGCGTACGTCTTCCACAAGACGGGCTGGGGCATCGGCCGGATCGTCGAGTACTCGCCCGAGAAGGGGAAGTGCACGATCGACTTCCTCACCAAGCGCGGGCACCTGATGGACCTGCTCGCCGCGGCCGACCTCCTCGAGCGCCTGCGCGAGGACGACCTCCTCGTGATGAAGGCGTACAAGAAGGAGCAGCTCGCGAAGGAGGCCGCCGAGAAGCCGCTGGAGGTGCTGCGCCACGTCCTCGTCAAGCTCGGCGGCGACGCGCCCCTGCGCCACGTGAAGGACCTGCTCATCCCCGACGTGATCGAGAAGACGGCGTGGGCCGGGTGGTGGCGCGAGGCGAAGAAGCAGGCGACCCTCGACCCGTCCTTCACGATCGGCGCCGGCACCGACCCGCGCATCACCTACACCGAGGGCGGGAGCGCCGACTTCACGACGCTGCTCCAGCGCCAGCTCTCCTTCGCCCAGACCCCCCTCGAGCAGCAGAAGACGATCCGCGAGTTCACCAAGATCGCGGGCACCGACGCGGTCGCGCGCGGCGTCCTCGCGCAGCAGGCGAAGACCGACCTCGCGCGCGCGCACCCCACCGACATCTCCACGCGGCTCGCCTGGAGCGTGATCCTCGCCGACCTCGAGGGCGTGGACGCCACGACGGAGCTCGCGCCCACCTTCGCCGGCCTCGCCGACCCGAGGCCGCTCTTGAAGGCGGTCCACGCCGACGACGCGCGTGCGCTCGCGGCCAAGGCGTGCATGAAGGCGCGTCCGGACGACGGTCCGGCCTTCGTCCTCGAGCTCGCGCTCGGCGAGGACCTCGTGCTGGCCGACGTGTACGCCGACCACGCGCTCGCGAAGAAGGACGTCGCGCTCCTCGACCGGCTGCTCGGGCCCGTGTTCACCGACCCGATGGCGCGCCCCCTCCTCTACGAGTGGGCCACCCGAGGCCTCGTGCGGGGGCGCTGGCCGGGACGCCGGGCCGAGCCCCGACAGACCGCCGAGCAGGTGCTCAAGGTCCTCGACGGCACCGCCTACGCGTCGCGTCGCGAGGGCAACGACCGCAAGGCGAAGGCCGTGGAGGCCATGGCGAACCTCCTCGCCGACCGCAACTGTCGCATCATGGCGGACGCCTGCTCGGCCGTGGACGACGAGGGCGCGCGCCACCTCCTGCGGCTCATCAACCGCAACCAGGGCCTCAAGCCCCGCCTCCAGGAGAAGCTCGAGGACACCATCCTCCGCTCCCACCCCCAGGCGCTCGCCGTCGGGCGCGTGGAGGCTCCGGCCGAGGCGCCGCTCACCGAGATCTACGTCACCGCGGCGGGCATCGAGAAGATGCGCCGCGAGTACGACAAGATCGTCAACGAGGAGATGCCGGCCAACGCCGCCGAGATCCAGCGCGCGCGCGAGTTCGGCGACCTCTCCGAGAACGCGGAGTACCACGCGGCCCGCGAGAAGCAGGGGATGCTGCAGGCGCGGAGCAACATGATCAAGAGCACGCTCTCGCTCTCGCGCGAGATCCGGCCCGAGATCATCCGCACCGACGCCGTGTCCGTCGGCTGCCGGGTCCGCCTGCGCGACTCGGCGGGCAAGGAGGTGGTCTACACGCTTCTCGGCCCGGCCGACGTGGACGTGGAGCGCGGGATCATCAACTACCAGACGCCGCTCGGGCAGTCCCTCATGGGCAAGCGCCCGGGCGAGGCGGTCAACCTCGAGGTGATGGGCGACCGCCACAGCTTCCAGGTGCTCGAGATCGCGAGCGGGCTGTAGCGGGCGGATCAGGGCGGCGGCGCGTCGGGCGCGGCGCCGGCGTCCGCCGTCGGGAGCGGCCGCCGCGCCACCTCGTTCACCACGCGGGCCAGCTCGCGGATGTCGAACGGCTTCTTCACGTATCGGGTGGAGAGGCGATCGAGCTCCTGGAAGGTCTGCGTCTCGACGATGTCGCCCGTCATGAAGACCACGCGGTGGGCGAGCGCGGGCGTGGTCGCCCGGATGCGCTGGAACAGGCCCATCCCGTCGAGCTCGCCGGGCATGCGGAGGTCGGTGAGCACCACGTCGTAGGCGCCGGTGGCGATGCGCGCGAGCGCCTCGCTCGAGTCCTTGGCGGTGTCCACCGCGTACCCGTGGATCTCGAGCACGTTGGTGACGACGTCGCGCACGACCTGCTCGTCGTCCACGACCAGCGCGCGCAGGTGCGCGCCCGCCGGCTCGAGGCGCTCGCCGGGATCGGCCTCCCGCGTCGGAGGCTCGACGGGCGCCGGGGTGCACGGCAGGCGGATCGTGAAGGTCGCGCCGCGTCCGGGCTCCGACTCGACGGCGATGGTGCCGCCGTGCTCGGTCACGATGCCGAAGACGAGGCCGAGCCCGAGGCCCGTGCCCTGCTCGCGCGTCGTGAAGAAGGGGTCGAACACGCGCCCGATGAGCTCGCGGGGGATGCCGGGCCCCGTGTCGGAGACGCGGGCCACGATCTCGCCGCCGAGGTGGAGCGTGGAGAAGGTCACCCGGCGATCGCGGGTGCCGGCCTCGGTCATGGCCTCACGCGCGTTGCTGGCGAGGTTGATGAACACCTGCTGCCAGCGCGACACGTCGAGCGGCGCGGTGGGCACGCGGGGGTCGAAGTCGCGGACGAGCTCGACGTTGTCCATCCGGAACTGGTACTCGTTGAGCGAGATCACCGACTCGATGACCTCGTTGAGGTTCGCCGGCCGGCGCTCGCTCCGCGACTGCCGGGCGAAGGTGAGCAGGTTCTCGACGATCTTCTTGCACCGGCGCGCGTTGCTCTCGATGCGCTCCATGTCGCGACGCGGCCACTGCTCGACGGGCAGGGTGAGGAAGAGCTGCGCGTAGCCGAGGATGCCCGAGAGGGGGTTGTTGAGCTCGTGCGCCACGCCGCTCACCATCTCGCCCATGGCGCGCAGGCGCTCGGCCTGCTGCAGCTGGGAGGTGAGCTCCTTCTCGACGGACACGTTGCGCGCGAGCAGGAGCACGCCCTTGCCGGCGCCGCCGTCGCCGACGAGGGGCTGCATCTCCGCGGCGACCCACCGGGGCCGCCCGTCGGCGTGCGAGGCGCGGAACTCGACGCCGCGCTGCGCCTCGCCCGCCGCCGCCTTCGAGAGGGCCTCGGCGAGGCGCGCGCGATCCTCCGGGATCGCGAGCTCGGCGCCGCTCGCGTAGCGGGAGAGCGCCGCGGTGCGGTCGAAGCCCGTGAGCTCGGAGACGGCGGGGTTCGCGTACGCCACGCGGCCCGACGGGTCGAGCTGGAGGACGGCGATGGGGGCCGACTCGACGAGCGAGCGGTACTCCGCCTCCGACTCCTGGACGCGGCCGAACAGCCGTGCGTTCTCGATGGCGATGGCCAGCTGGTTGGCGGCGGTCTCGAGCACGATCACGTCGGCCTCGCCGAACGCGCCCACGACGTCGGACTCGACGTTGATCACGGCCTCGACGACGCCCGCGATCCGCACGGGGGCCGCCACCTCGCTCTTCGTGTCCGCCCACCAGTTGAGGTAGTCGGCCTCGCGCGAGACGTCGTCCACCCGGACCGTGCGCCCGCCCCGGGCCACCCGTCCGACGATGCCCTGGTCGATGTCGATGCTCGTCTCGAGGCTCTCGGCCCGGGGATACCGGGAGGACTGGGCCTTCAGCTGGATGCGCCGCGTGCGGCGGTCCACCATGAACAGGGTCACGTGCCGCCAGCCGAAGGTGCGCTGGATGTCCACGACCGCCTGGCGGAGCAGGAGGTCGAGGTTGAGGATCGCGTTCACCTTGCGGCCGAGGTCGTTGACGAGGAGCAGCTGCTCGAAGCGGCGGTGCTCCTCGGCGCGCGACATCGCGGCCCCGAGCGCGGCGCCGGTCAGCAGGGCGGCCTCGGCGGCCGCGTCCTCGATGGTGCGCGGCGTGTCCGTCGGGACGCGCAGGCCCGCGACGCCGAGCGCCTGGCCGCCGGCCCGGATGGGCACGTACACGGCGCGCGTGGGCGGGGCGGCGGTGCCGGGCGCGGTGAGCTCGCTCTGCGGCGCCTCGTGCCATACGGGCTCCGCGCCGACGAGCGCCTCCGCCCAGGGCGTCCCGACGCGGGGGATGCGGTCGGCGTGGCTCGGGGGCAACGCGAAGCCGCCCAGCCCGGCGACCAGGTGGAAGCACCGGTCGCGCGTCGGGCACTCCTTCGCGCGGGGGCAGGTGGTGCACCGGTCGCCCGGCCCGAGCACGTACACGCGCACGCCGGACCCCGGGACGATCGTCGCGAGGTGCTGCGCGAGGTGCTCGGCCGCGCCGTCGGCGGCGCCCGCCTCCGCCAGCCCGCCCACGAAGGTGACGAGGGCGGAGCGCCGGCCGGCGGCGCCGCTCAAGGCGTTCTGCGGGGGGACGGACACGGGGGCCAATTCTACCGGGGCCGGGGGTCTCTCCTGTCGCGACGGTGCACCCGTCGGGGCGACGCCGGAGAGAAGGTGCGTGGACCCTCTCGGACCCCTATCGACCGGATGCGCACCGAGTCGATAGGGTCAGACGGAGGCGCCGGCTCCCGTCGGCGCGCCGGCCCCCGGCCCCCCCGGGGGGGCCGCGGCCTCCGTTCGGCCCTTGCCCCGCGCGAGCCACGCCGCCACCGCGACCCCCAACGGCCAGCCGAACAGGGGGACCCCGAGCAGCAGGGCGAGCGGATAGAAGCGGAACGCAAGGCCCGGCACGAACGCGAGCCCGAGGGCGACGCTGCCCACGATCGCACGGCGCAGCGGGGATGCCGCGGGCCCACGGGTGCCGAGGAGCCTCTCCCCGAGCAGCGGGAGCGTCCCGAGGGAGCCCGCCATCGCCAGCAGGAGCGCAGGCCCCCCGAGGGCGAGGGCGGCGACGGCGTCCGCGGTCGGCGAGCCGAGCTTTGCGACCCCGGCCATGGCGACGAGGACCCCGGCCACGGCGAGCGACCCGAACAGCCCCTGCGCGGCCGAGGAGCCCGAGCGCGCCTGGCGGTCCGCCGCCTGCGTGAGGCCCGGGAAGACCGCGCCGAGGACGGCGTAGGCGCACCCGAGCCCGACGACCCCGATCGCCACGCCGATCGCCGCGAGCACCGCCCACGCCAGGTGCATGCCGCTCGTGGCCGGGTCGGCCGCCGGAGCGTCCGCGTACGCCGACGGCGGGAGCGCCGCCGCCGCGAGCAGGGCCCAGATCGCGAAGCGCGGGGCGAGCCCGACGCCGAACCGCGGCCGGATCCCGTGGGGAGCGAAGCCCCGTTCGGGGAGGGTGGGGGCGGCGGGGGAGGGATCGCCGAGACGGGACGTGGGCGTCGGAGACGTGGGGAGCATGGGGGTCAGGCCCTCGGGGGCGAGGCAGGGAAGGGGGCGAGGGAAGGCTCGAGCGACGTCGCCGCCTCGAGCAGGGGGCGGAGTCGGCGCGCGAGCGCGCCTGCCAGCGCGAGCAGCGCGAGGCCGCCCGCGATCCACAGCAGCGAGGGCACGGGACCTTCGGCGGGTGCGGGCGCCAGCTCGGTCCACGCCTCCCCGAGGTCGTAGAGAGGCGCGCTCGGAGGCCGCAGGCCGTCGCCCAGGCCTGCAGCGAGGGAGGGGCCGGGCGCAGGCGCGGGCAGGCCGAACGCTGCCGTCGGCTCGTAGCCCGAGATCGCGGCCCACAGCCCGAACGAGACCAGCAGCGTCGCGGCGATCGCGCCGAAGCGCCGGATCGCGGTGGGGGTACGCCGC
>CAZJJQ010000060.1:0-2107 GCA_964546345.1 uncultured Planctomycetales bacterium | reverse complement strand
GAGCGCGGGCTCGGAGCGCACGCGCTCGAGCACGGTCGCCAGGAGCGCCAGCGGCACCGGCAGGAGGTCGTCGGTGCGCAGCGCGCGCTCTACGCGTTCGGCGGCGGCGAGACGCCTGGCGAGCTCCGGCTCCGCGGCGGCCCGCCTTCGCACGGCGTCGGCCTCGGCGGCCGGGAGCTCCCCCGCCGCGAGGGCGGAGAGGACGTCGTCGGGGATCGGATCGAGGCTCATCGAAGAGGCGTACCGCCGGAAGGCGGGCGGGTTTCGCGGGATCGCGGACGTCGATCGGCGGAGGGGGCGACCCTGGGAGCCCGGGAGCGGGCGGCCGCTGCGGACGACCCGAGCGAGCTCACGATCCCGTGCGGGGCCGGGCGCCGGTCACGTTCCCCGGCGGCGCTCCTGGCTCCTGCTCGGCCTCCGGGTCCGCGAGGCCCCTCGCCAGCACCGCCCGCGCCCGGTGGAGGTGGGTCTTCACGGTCCCGAGCGGCTGTCCGGTGATCTCGGCGACCTCTTCGAGGGAGAGCCCCTGCGAGTAGCGGAGGATGACGACCAGTCGGTAGGCGTCGGGGAGGGCCTCCCCGGCGCCGCGGACCCGCAGGGCTTCCTGGCGTTCGTCCTCGCCGGGCGGGGTCTCCGCCCGTGCGGGCGGGTCGATCCGGGGCAGGATCTCCCCGTCGTCCTCCCCGCCGCGACCCCGCGGCTCGTGGCGACGGGCCACGAGGCGATTGCGGCACAGGTTGCTCGTGATCCGGAGCAGCCAGTGGCGGAACGGCCGCGCAGGGTCGTAGCGCGGGAGGGCGCGGTACGCGTTCAGGAACGCGTGCTGCACGACGTCTTCGGCCTCGAACGCGTCCCGCAGCATGCGCCGCGCGAGGTCGTGGATGCGACGGCCGTGCCGGGCCACGAGGGTGCCGAAGGCGTCGCGGTCGCCCGCAAGCACCCGTGCGATGACCTGCGCGTCGTCCGCTACCGCCGGATCGGTCACGAGGATCCTGTACCACGCGCCGGCGCGGCGGTTTCACCGGGGGGCATGCGAGGACGCACGGGCGCGCCGGGGCTATCGTCTAGGGATGGACAAGCGTCGCCCTCCTCGACCGGCCCTCGTCGTCCACGGAGGCGCGTGGGCGATCCCCGACGCGGAGTGGAAGGCCCACCGCGACGGCGTGCGCCGGGCCGTCGAGCTGGGCTGGGCCGTCCTGAGGGAGAACGGCAGTGCCCTCGACGCCGTGCAGGCCGTCGTCACGCACCTCGAGGACGATCCCACGTTCGACGCGGGCGTCGGGAGCGTCCTCAACCGAGAGGGGCGCGTCGAGATGGACGCGGCGCTCATGGACGGGCGCGACCTCGACGTCGGCGCGGTCGCCTGCGTGAACCGCGTGAGGAATCCGATCCGCCTCGCGAGGGAGGTGCTCCGCAGCGAGCACGTGCTCCTCGTCGGCGACGGGGCGCACCGCTTCGCCTGGGAGCGGGGCCTCGAGCCCATCGACCCGTCGGTCCTCGTGGTCGAGCGCGAGCGCCTGCGGCTGGCGGCGCTCGAGGAGGCCACGCGCGCGGTGGACCCGCGCGAGGCGTTCGGCCACCCTCCCCTCGATCGGCCGAACGGGACCGTCGGCGCCGTCGCGATCGACCGCGGCGGCAACATCGCCGCCGGCGGCAGCACCGGAGGCACGCCGGCCAAACGCCAGGGCAGGGTGGGGGACACGCCGATCCCCGGCGCGGGCCTGTGGGCCGACAACCGCGCGGGCGCGGCCGCCTGCACCGGCTGGGGCGAGGGCATCCTGCGCGTCGGCCTGGCCCGCACCGCCGTCACGCACCTGCGCGAGGCCGCCGCCCAGGACTCAGCCTGGCTCGCGATCCGCGAGATGGACTCGCGCATCCAGGGGCGCGCGGGCGTGATCGTCCTCTCCCGCGACGGCTCCATCGGCTACGCCTTCAACACGCCCCGGATGGCCGTGGCGTACATGGACGAGGAGATGGCGTCGCCCCAGGTCGTCGGCGATCCGCGGTAGCGGTCGCGCCCGGCGGGCCCCGCGACGGCGCGGCGCATGCGCGGTAGGCTCGGCCCCGATGTCCGTGCACGTGCGCCCCCGGCTGGCGTCCGACACGC
>CAZJJQ010000059.1:0-11459 GCA_964546345.1 uncultured Planctomycetales bacterium | reverse complement strand
CGGGGGATCGCCTCTCCCAGACGCTCCTCGAGACCCTTTCCATCGTGGCGTACCGCCAGCCCGTCGCCCGCGCCGAGATCGAGCGCATCCGCGGCGTCCAGTGCGGGGAGTCCCTGCGGGGCCTGCTCGAGCGCCGCCTGGTGAAGGTGGCGGGGCGCAGCGACCAGCCGGGGCGCCCCCTCCTCTACGCCACCACCTCGCGATTCCTGGAGGTGTTCGGCCTCGCCGGCCTGGAAGACCTCCCGAATGCGAAGGACCTGACCCGCCTGTGAGCCGCCGGGCCGGTCCGGCGTAGCGTTGCCGCGGCGTCGGCGCGTGGGTCCCCCGGGGAAGGGGGGGACGCCGGCCGCCGTGCCTTCCGAGCTGCGCTGGGGCCCGGTGCCCGGCCCTCCCCCCGCCGCCCCCCACCTCCCCCCGCCCCTTCCGGCCTCGGTCGGCCGTCGTTTCAGGCCCTCCGCAGGCTCGGCTATCCTCGCTCGTTTGACCCCCGGGGTCCCGTCCGGAGCCGCGCATGTCCCAGTTCTGGAAGAACGTCAAGAAGTACGAGCGATCCCTGATGCTCGGCCTCGTGATCGTCATCCTGGCTTCGTTCTCGGTGGTGGGCCTGGCCTCCCAGTGCTCGCGAGCGGGGCAGCAGGGAGACGCTCGCGACATGGGCGGAACCTTCGTGACGGCCTCGGGCCGGAAGGTGACGGTCTCGGACCAGGAGTTCCGGAACGTCTACACCCGCTACCAGACCATCTACCTGTTCCCGGCCTGGGGGCCGTCGCTCAAGTGGGGCCCCGACTTCGGGATCGTGGACACGAAGGAGCGTCAGAGCCTCGAGATGGCGGTGTGGACCCACATCGCCACGGTCGCCTCCGCCGAGGACGCCGGCTACCGCGTCGGGGACGCGGAGCTGGCCGAGGGCATCCGGACGATCGTCACGCGCGCCCAGGCGGTGATGACCCGTCGGCGGCCCGAGCAGTCGGGCCTCGCCTTCACCCCTGCGCTGTACGACCAGGTGCTCCAGAGGACGGGCTACCGGCAGCCGAAGGCCGACTTCGAGCGCACGGTCCGCGAGATCCTGCTGAAGGACAAGTACCTCACCCCGATCCTCGACAGCATGCGCTTCAGCGAGGATCGCGCGTCGGCGTACGAGCAGTGGAAGCCGACCCGGGAGCGCGTCGACCTGCGCTTCGTGGGGGTCCCTGCCGCGCAGTTCGCCGACCGGGTCGCGAAGGAGGAGACGACCCGGAGCGCGATCGCCCGGCAGACGGAGCTGCTCCAGAAGCTCGTCTCCACCGCGCAGGAGGCCAAGCGCGTCCTCCAGCGCGCCCAGGAGCACAAGGAGAAGAACGGCGCGTTCGCGAAGGACGAGGCCGAGCTCGTCGCGAAGGAGCCGGGCAAGGTGGCGTTCGCCGGCGGCAAGCTCCCGAACGACGGGTGGGGCAAGCCGTTCGCCTACGCGCTCGTGGGGGACGCGCCCACGGTGACGAGCGCCGGCCCCGACGGGCAGGCGGGCACGGCGGACGACGTGTCGGCCGACCTCGCCGACGTGCTCCAGGGCCTCGGGGTGCTGCGCACGGTGGGTGACGCCGCGTTCACGTGGCAGGGCGTGGCGAAGGCCTGGCCCTCGTCGCTCGCCGACCTCACCACGGCACCGAAGCCCGCGGAGGGCGCGGCGGGCACCGGCGCGCCGCTCGCCATGGTCCCGAAGGATCCGTGGGGTCACGAGCTCGTCTACGAGGCCGCGGGCCCCGTCCTGCTCTCGACGGGCCCCGACGGCCAGCGCGGCACCGCAGACGACCTGGTCGCCGAGGTCAAGGCGGAGGGCGTGCGGGTCCCCGCCCCCGAACGCATGGCCCCGTTCCTGCTCCGGGACGTGAAGGACGCCTGGGACCGCCCCTTCCTGGTCCAGCTGCGCGTCGCCAGCCCGCTGTCGTTCGAGACCGTCAGCACGGGCCCGGACGGCGCCCTCGGCGGCGACGACGACCTCAAGGACGGCAACGCCCTCGAGCTGCGCGCGTTCTTCACGGGCGTGTCGCTCGAGTACCGCCTGCCCACGCGCTACGAGTTCGAGCTCCTCCACGTCGCTCCGGTGCTGGTCCCCGACGAGATCCTCCGCAAGGCGTGGCAGGCGCATCCCGAGTGGCGTCCCACCGAGCAGGAGGCGTTCGACCACTTCCGCCAGCAGAAGGGCGCCGACTTCGTGACGAGCAAGGTCACGGGTGAGGGCGCCACCGCCCAGGAGGTCGAGCTCGATCCCACGGATCCCGACAAGGGCTACGCCCAGGCGCTGCTGGCCGAGCTGCGGGAGGCGAAGCGCATCCCCGCCGACGCGAAGGGGGTGCCGATCCCCGCCGCCGACGTGTTCGGCGACCTGAAGGACGCGCCCGCGACCCAGCCGGGCGTCGCGGCGGGCGCCGCCACGGATCCGCTGTGGAAGACCTACACGGAGAAGCGCTGGCGCCCCGTGGTCCTCCGCGCGATGTTCTTCGAGAAGATGGCGAAGGACCTCCTGACGCGGTCGCGAGAGGCCGCCGAGAAGCACGCCACCTGGGAGAAGGCCGGACGGTCCGGTCCCGAGCCCGCGCTCGTGACCCTCGACCAGGCGCTGGCCTCCTTCACCGATCTGCAGCCGAGCGCGCTCGAGTACGAGCAGGGCGCCCGGTTCGTCGAGCGCTTCGCCACCAAGGCCGATGCGCCGCTCGATCGCACCGAGATCGAGAAGCTGCCCGGGCTCGGCGACATCAACCTGACGCAGGCGTTCCTGCGGCAGAAGTCCGCCGAGTACGGCGGGTTCCCCCTGTCGGTGAAGAACGGCGCGGTCCGCGTCATCCTGCACGTGACGAAGGTGCACGCGGAGCGCGAGCAGACCGTGGACGAGGTCCGGGAGAAGATCTGGCCCCGCTACCTCGAGTTCCGCGCGCTCGAGCGGGCGGCGGGCGAGCTCGGCTTCGTCCGGATCGAGGCCAGCAAGCCCGGCAAGCCCGACGACGCGGGCAAGCCTCCGGCGCCGGTCTCCCTCGAGGACGTGGTCAAGCAGGTGGCCGAGAAGCGCAAGTTCGAGTGGTTCGTCGGCACCACCGGCCCGTTCATCGGATCCGCGGGTGGCGGCCGGCCCCTGATCCCTGCCCCGGGGGCGTCGGACGACGCGAAGCTCGCCCTGCGGCGGCGGGACTACGTGCGCAGGAACGGCTACGAGACCGTCCGGCCGTCGGGCGGGCTCGGCGAGGTCCGCGGCGTCACCGTGGGCACCGTGGGCCGCTCGCCCCTGCGCGACAAGGCGAAGCCGCCGGAGGGCACCGAGTCGGTCTACCTCGTGCAGGTGGCGACCCGGGAAGACCCCACCCCCGAGGAGTTCACCTCGCGGGAGTACGCGACCTGGCTCCGCGACGCGGCCTACAAGTCGAGCCAGCCGTTCGGCGAGGCTCAGCTCCCGATCCGGCACCGGGGCGGCTACCTGATGAAGGCCTACGCCCACTTCTTCGACGACTGGGACAACGCGCGCAGCATGTTCCAGATCCAGACGAACAGCATGGTCGAGATGCCGAAGGCGACGCCTCCGCCGAGGTAAGCGCGGGGCGCGGCCCAGCGCTCCCGAAGAAATCGCCTTCGCTCGGTTTGCGGGGGGCCGGGCCCCCGCAAACCCGCTCGGCGGGCGGACGTTTCAGGCCCGCCCCTCGAGGCCGTGCCGGATTCTTCGATCCCAGGCTCCCGGACGGCGTCGTCGATCAGGGCTTCGCGGCGCCGTCAGGGGCGACGCGCGGGGGCACCGGATCGTAGCCCGGGGTGGAGAAGGGCTGGCAGCGGGCGAGCCGCTTCACCGCGAGCCAGCTTCCCCGCAGGGAGCCGTGCACCCGGATCGCCTCGGCCGCGTACTGCGAGCAGGTCGGGGTGAACCGGCAGGCGACCGGGAGCAGCGGCGACACGAAGCGCTTGTAGACGCCGAGCAGCGCGAGCAGGAGGCGCCCCATCATCGGCGCGCGTCCACCGCCCGCTCGAGATCGGTGCACAGGGTGGCGAGGTCCGGTTCGACGAGGTCGCGCCGCGGCTCGACGAGCAGATCGCGCGCCGGGAGCCGCCCGGCCACCGCGCGAAAGGCCGCGCGCACGAGCCGACGGAACCGGTTGCGCCGGACCGCGTTGCCGTACTTCTTCGGCGAGGAGACGCCGAGGCGTGCCCGTCCGGCCGCGTTCCCGAACGACCGCACCATGACCTGCGCCCCGACGAAGCGGCGTCCCCGGGTGCGGACGGGCTGGAAGTCGCGGTCCTTCCGCAGGCGTGCCGCCTTCGGGTAGGGGCCGGGCGACGGATCGACCGGGGGGCCATGGGGCGCGCAGGAGCCGGGGGGGGAGGTGGGGGGCGTCGGGGGCACGGGGGGGAGCGCCGCGGACGGTGCGCACCGGGGATCCGGCGCACCGTGGGAACCGTAGGGAGGGCGCCTGCGCGCTGCCTCGTGGGGAGTCGAGAGCCGACCATGGTACCGCCCCCCTGCGATCCGAACCGTAGGCTTCCGTTCGCTTCGGGGACCGGCTCGGGTGGGCCGATGACAAGGGAGGGGGGGCGCTCCTTCCCCTCCGCGCGGTATCCTCCCCTGGGTTCGCATGGCCCCCTTCGTCCGCATCCTCCCGCTGCTCCTCGTCGCCGCAGCCTCGGCCGGATGTGCCGTGAAGGCGCCCGCGCGTCCCGCCTCGACGGAGTTCGCACTTCCCGCCCCGGGGGCAGCCTACCCGGTGGGGTCCCACGGGGGGGGGACGGGGCTCTCCGCAGCCCCCCCGATCGACGCTTCGGTCCGCGCGCTGGCCTCCCCGGATTTCGCCGAGCGCAGCCGCGCCGTGGACGAGCTGCTCGCCCGCGGAGAGGCGGCGCTGCCGGCCCTCGGCGCCGCAGGAGATGCCCCGGTCGCGGCCCACGGCCAGGTGCCCGTCTCGACGACGCGCGCGGTCATCGCGGAGATCCTCTCGACGGCGGACGTCGGGAGGCTCCGCACGGTGCACCTCGTCTCCGCCGCGCCTGCGGTGCGGCGCGGGGCGGCCGACGAGCTCGGGCGGCGGGAGGTGTTCGAAGCAGTGCCCGACCTCCTGGCCCGGGTCGAGGACGACGACGTGGCGGTGCGCACCGCATCGGTGGCCTCGCTCCGGCGTCTCACGAATCGCATGTACGACCTCGAGGCGACCGACCTCCCTGCGGTGCGCACGGCCGCCGTGGGGCGGTGGCGGGCCTGGTGGAGCCGCGAGGGTCGCGCCGTCGCCCTGGAACGCAGCCGTCGCTCCGGGTAGCGCCGCGCCCCGGTCCGCCGGGGGGTACCATCCCGGCGTGAGCCGCTGGTTCCACCTCTACACCGAGGTCCTCGTCCGGGTCGTTCCGGAGAGCGACTACGCGTCGGCCCTCGAGCAGCTGGCCGAGGCGATGCCCCTCGAGGTTGCGGCCGTGGACCGGACGGGGCGCGTGATCGTGTGGAACCGGGCGCTCGCGGCCGAGGTGGCCCCCCGGGAGGAGGTGCTCGGGCGTCCCCTGCTCGAGGCCCTGCCGGGCCTCGTCAGCGACCGCAACCTCGACTGGCGCCGCGCGCTCGAGGGGGTGCTCGGTGGTGGCGCCCCTCTCGAGCTCCCGAGGCACCCCCTGGGGGACCGGGTGGTGCGCGTCACGCTGTCCCCCCTGCGCGGCGCCGACGACGGATCGCCTCCCCTGGGTGCGGTGCTGGTGCTCGACGACATCACGGAGCGCGTGCGGCAGGAGGAGCGCAGGGTGCTCCGCGTCCGCAGCGAGGCCGTGGAGGCGCTCGGGGCCGGCATCGCGCACGAGGTGCGCAACCCGTTGAACGCGCTCTCCCTCAACCTCCAGCTGCTTCGTGAGCGGCTCGACGACCCGGCGGCCTCCCGCGCCGATCTCGTCACGAAGGCCGACGCGATGATCGCCGAGATGAGGCGGATGGACGAGCTGGTGACCCATCTGCTCGAGGTCAGCCGCGGGGGCTCTCCCGCCCGCGAGCCCCTGCGCCTCGGGCCCCTCGTCGCGCGCCTCGTCGCCCGGCTCGACGCGACGGCCGCGAAGGCGGGGGTGACGCTCACCTCCGTGGACGGATCGCGTCGCACCCTCCCCCTCGATCCCGTGCGGATCGACCGCGCGCTCCACAACCTCGTGCGCAACGCGATCGAGGCGGCGCCGCGGGGAGGCCATGTGGTCGTGACGACCCGGGACGACCCCCACAGCACCGTCGTCGTCGTGGACGATGACGGCCCCGGCATCCCTCCGGAGGACCGGCCGCGGATCTTCGAGCTCTTCTTCACGCGCAAGCGCGGGGGCACGGGGCTCGGCCTACCGCTCGCCCGCCGGGCGATCCAGGATCACGGCGGCGAGCTGGAGGTCCTCGACCGTCCCGGGGGCGGAGCACGTTTCGTGGTCCACCTGCCGCTCTCGGAGGCGGAGGACCTCGTCGGGGACCCGGCCCCGCGGGGCGCCTGACCATGGCGCGGCTGCTCATCGTCGAGGACGAGACGAACGCGCGCAACGCGCTCGGGGAGGTGTTCCGGGCCCGCCACGAGGTCGTGCTCGCCGAGGACTACGAGACCGCGCTCGAGGCGCTCCGCAACGAGCCCTTCGACCTGGTCCTCACCGACGTCGTGCTGCCCGGCGGGAAGGACGGGATGGATCTGCTCCCCGAGGTGCGGCGCCTCCACCCGCACGCGCCCGTGGTCGTGATGACCGCCTACGGCACGATCGAGAAGGCGAAGCGGGCCATGCGCGAGGGGGCGTACGACTTCCTCGAGAAGCCCCTCGACCTTCCGAGGCTGCGGGCGGTCGTCGACTCGGCGCTGCGCGCGCGCGAGGAGGTGGCCGAGAACGCCGGCCTGCGCGAACGTCTCTCCCGGGAGGGCGTGTGGAAGCAGGGCTTCGTGGGGGAGTCGCCGGCAGTGCAGGAGGTGTTCCGCACGGTCGCGAAGGTCGCACCCACCAACGCCACCGTGCTCCTGCTCGGCGAGTCGGGCACGGGCAAGGAGCTCGTGGCCGAGGCGCTCCACGAGGTGAGCGCGCGGAGCAAGGGTCCGTTCGTCGGGGTCAACTGCGCGGCGCTGCCGGAGGGCCTGCTCGAGAGCGAGCTGTTCGGCCATGTGAGGGGCTCCTTCACGGGCGCGACGGGAGACCGCGAGGGGCGCTTCCAGGCGGCCGATCGCGGCACCCTGTTCCTCGACGAGGTGGGGGACATCCCGCTCCACACCCAGGTCAAGCTCCTGCGGGTGCTCCAGAATCGGGAGATCGAACGCGTCGGCGACAACCGCCCCCTGCGCGTGGACGTCCGGCTGATCGCGGCGACCAATGCCGACCTCGAGGCCCTCGTGCGGAAGGGGAAGTTCCGGGAGGACCTCTACTTCCGCCTCAAGGTGGTCACCATCCGCATGCCCCCGCTGCGCGAGCGCCGCAGCGACGTCCGGCTGCTCGCCGAGCACTTCCGACGCGTGTACTCGGAGCGCCACGGCCGCACGACCACCGGATTCACCCCCGACGCGCTCCGGGTCCTCGGGGCGTACGACTACCCGGGCAACGTGCGGGAGCTCGAGAACCTGGTCGAGGCGGCGGTCGTCCTCACCGACGACCCGCAGATCGGCCTGTCCGCGCTGCCCGCCGAGATGGGGGGGAAGCAGCGCGTCGAGGACCTGCCGGACCAGGACGTCATCCGCATCCCCGTCGGCACCCCGCTGCCGGAGGCCGAGCGGGTCGTCATCCTCGACACCCTGGAGCGGACGGGCGGCAACAAGACGGCCGCCGCGCGGATCCTCAAGATCGGTCTGCGCACGCTCTACCGGAAGCTCGAGGAGTACGGTCATGCGGTCGGCCCCTTGCCGCCGGACGTTCCCTCGGGTCCGGGCGCTTGAGGGGCAACTCACGGCGCGGACCCCTGCCGGCGACCCGGGTCCGCCCGATGCCCGAAGAACGAGTCCCTCGAGCCCGCGGAACACGATCCCACGGGGAGCATGACCGGCTCGTCGCCCCCACGAGGGCGATCCACGGCGCGGGCGCCGTGTCCCAGCCCGACCTATTCATGAAGGGGACGAGGTTGGGGCCGCGCCTGCGGCCCGGGCGCATCCTACGGCTCCCCTGCGTGCCGAAGTCGCACCCGCGAAGCGATCCCTCCTCGGCGGGTGGCAAGAACCCGCGATCGTCGGGCTCGCTTCGCGCCCCGGCCGCATGCACGGGCCCCAACGGGTTCCTGCCGTGCGAACGGCGCATTCGTCGGCCTCGTCCTTCATGAAGAGGTCGGGCTAAGGTCCATCGTGCCGCGGGGTGTGCCCCCTCCCCCGCCGCCCCCACCCTCCTCGTCCCCCGCTCGCCTCCGCCGGCCTCCTCGGGGACCCTGTGCCCTTCTTCGGGAGCTCCTCCATGCGCCGACCTGCTCCGATCCTCGCCTTCGCCGTCCTCGCCGCCGTCCTCGGGGGCGGGGCGGCGCTCCTCGCGCGGGCACTCCCCGCCGTGGCCGAGCCGTCGTCGGGCGGGCCGCAGGACCTCTCGGCCGTCGTCGAGCGCGCGGAGCCGGGCGTCGTCCACATCCACAACTACCTCACGCGCACGCGGGACGTGCCCGAACCGGGGGAGAGCGGGCCGCTCAACGACAACGTGGGCAGCGGCTTCGTGTACTCCTCCGACGGCTGGATCGTCACGAACCGGCACGTGACGGAGGGAGCACGCGAGATCCTCGTCAGCGTGAAGGGGCGTGGCTGGTTCCGAGCGGCGTTGCGCGGCTCGGATCCGATCGTGGACGTCTCGGTCCTCAAGATCGAGGCGACGGGGCTGACGCCCCTTCCGCTCGGCTCTCCGCGCACGCTGCGGCTGGGCCAGTGGGTGATCGCCGCCGGCAGCCCGTATCGCCTGCCGCGATCCTTCTCGGTCGGCATCGTGAGCGGCCTGGAACGCTCCGACGTCGTCAACCCCGGTGGCTACGAGGACTACATCCAGACGGACGCGGCGATCAACCTGGGCAGCAGCGGCGGCCCTCTCCTCGACGCCACGGGACGCGTCGTGGGCCTCAACACGGCGATCCTGTCGAGGAGCGGGGGCAACCAGGGCATCGCGTTCGCGGTGCCGATCGACGTGGTCGCCATGGTGGTGGAGCAGCTGAAGGCGAAGGGCACGGTGGTGCGCCCGACGCTCGGGGCCGTCGTCCGTGCCGCGTCCCCGCTCGAGTCGCTGCGACTGCCGGGCGGTGGGGGGTTGATCGTCACGCGCTTTGGGGACGAGTCGCCCGCCCGGCGGGCCGGGCTGCGGGAGGGCGACGTGATCCTCGGCGTCGATCGGGTGCCCACGCCCTCGCGGGGCGTCCTCCTGCGCACCCTATGGGCCCGCGCCGCGGGCCAGGTGGTGACGCTCGACGTCCTGCGCGGGGCGGAGCGGCTCGCCGTGCCCGTCACGCTGATCGAGCGATAGACGACGACGGCCACCCGCAGCCCCCGGGCACGGAGCATCCCCACACCCCGAGGAAAACGGGCGCCGGCCGCTCACCGGCACCCGTGGTTCAAGAGACCGCTGGACTACGGATACCGGCGCAGGACGCCGCGGACCACGCCCCGGATCTCGAGCTTCTGCGGTGGGCGCACGAAGATCGGGCTCATCGTCGCGTTCGCGGGCTGCAGCCGGTAGATCTCCGGTCCCTCGCGATAGAGGCGCTTGAGCGTCGCCTCACCGTCCACCTGGGCCACCACGATCTCGCCGTCGCGAGCGGCGTTGCGGGGTTCCACGATGACCAGGTCGCCGTCGGCGATGTGATCGTCGATCATGGACTGCCCGGTCACGCGGAGCAGGTAGCTGTTCCCGGGGTCGAGGGGCAGCAGTTCCTCGAGGGTGAAGTGCTGCGCGTCTTCGATGGCCTCGATCGGGCGACCCGCGGCGATGTGGCCGAGCAGGGGATAGGTCGGCTTGGGAAGGAAGTCCTTGTCGAGGATCTCGATGGAGCGGGAGCGCTGAGCGAGCTTCTGCACGGCGCCCTTCTTGACCAGGGCCCCGATGTGCTGGTGCACCGTGACGCGGTGGATTCCGAGCGACTGCCCGATCTCCTCGAGCGTCGGGGCCGTGCCCCGGGCCATCCGGTACTCCTGGATGAAGTTCATGATCTTCAGCTGCTTCGGCGTGTAGTTCACGGCGCGCCCTCCGTAGGTTCTTGATCGGTTCCAGGGGGCGGGGACCGTAGGCCCTTGGTTGCGGGCCGCGGTTCCTGCCCCCCCCCGCGGTTCGATGCGGGGTTGTGTTTCGGGGTGGGATCGGGGGAGTCGGTACGAAATGGTGCTGGCGAGCCCGAGCCGAGGTGGACCCGGCGGGTGGGCTCGTCGCGGGCCGTACGGTCGCCTACGCCCACACCGCGAGGGCAAGGGCAACTAGGACGCTGACGAACATCGGGACCTCGCGGCGCAGCTGCTGGCGGACTTCGACGGGCATGGGGGATCTCCGGGCGGTCGCAGGCGGTCTGGACACGGGACGCGGGGTGTGGGGCGAGGGGGGTTCAGCGGAGTCGCAGCGCGGGAAGGGCCCGTGGTTTTCGCCACGAACCCCGCCGAACCCACGAACGCTTACACCACGCAAACAGAGTAGACCCGAAACAACGACCTGTCAAACAGAAACAGAACAGGCTTCTCGGGGGCGCACGGCCGGTGTCCTCCGGGGCGGAGCCGAGGGGAGCCGCAGACTTCGGGGGGACCTGCGGTAGCCTGCGACCGTGTCGCGCACCGGGACCCTGCTCCTGCTCCTCCTGGGTGCTGCCGCATGCACGCCGGGCCCCGGCCGGGGGATGCCGGCCGAGGTGCCTTCGACCGCGCTCCCGCGGTTTCGCGCTCTCTCCGACCCCGGTACCGCGGTGGAGGCCGGGGCGATGCTCGGGGATGCGGAGTTCCGAGAGGCCGAACGCCTCCTGCGCGCGAATCGGGTGGAGGAGGCCATCGCGCGCCTCGAGGCGGCGGGGGGGCTCTCGCTCGAGGCCCCCGAACGCTCGTTCCTGCTGATCGATCTGTGGGGCTCGCGCTGCGGCGTGACGAAGGCCCGGGCGGCCGCCGACGCCCTCCCGGACCATCCCCTCGCCGAAGTCCTGCGATCGCATGCGCGGCAGGACCCGGCGGATCGCCGTCGGCGCCTCCAGCGTGCCCTCGCCGCGCGCCTGGCGGGGTGGGCGTACCTCGAGTCGGCCCTCGTGTCGTCGGAGGAAGGGGGGCGTCCGACGGCGGTACGTGCCGACGCGGAGCGCGCGGCGACCCTGGGGCCTGCGTACGTGCGACGCGAGGCGTATCTGGTGGCGGCCCGCGCGATGCTCGAGGACGGGAAGGGCAGGGAGGGCTACGCGCTCGCCGTCCGCGCCTCCGAGGTGGATCCGGCCGATCCCCGCGGCCCCGCGCTCGCGTCGCGCATCGCCGGGCGGCTGGGGCTCCGCGGGGACGCCGCCCTGCTCGCATGGCAGGCGCTCCGCCTCGCCCCGGCGGGCTCGCGGGCGGCGCGCC
>CAZJJQ010000058.1:0-11479 GCA_964546345.1 uncultured Planctomycetales bacterium | reverse complement strand
CTACCCCTCGGCCGCGTGGGGGACCCCGGGCCGGGCGAGGGCGCCCCGGCGGCCCATCCACATCGCGCGCAGGGTGGCGCCGCCCACGGCGAACAGCCCGGCCGAGAGCACCAGGGTGATCACGAAGCTCACGATGAGCCGGTAGTGGAGCTGCATGAGCGCCATCTGCACGTAGTAGAGGCCGAGGCCGACCTCGAGGAGCGGCTGGAGCAGCTCCTTCGCCCCGACGTAGGTCTTCGCCCGGTGCTTGACGAGCTTCGCGTCCTTGCCGAGCACGCCGAGCTTCGGCGTGCGGACGAACTCGGTGCGGTGCCCGAGGAGCGCCTCGAGCACGCCGCGCGCGTTGTTCACCGCGAGCCCGACGCCGACCAAGGGGAAGAACGGCAGGAAGCGCAGCATCTGCCCCCAGTTCGCGTGGACCTCCCGCGTGGCGACCACGTAGAACAGCAGCTGCGTGACGATCACGAGGAGGAACACGGCCGCGTCCACCGCGGTCGCGACGCCCCCGGGGCCGTGGCCGTGCATGCGCAGCAGCATCACGGGCAGCGTCACGACCGTCATGAAGAGCGCCGCCGGGAACGCGAGGTTCGCGCCCAGGTGGAACGACGCGTCGAGCTTCTTGCGGAACGGGAGACGGCTGCGCCACACGAGCGGGATGAGCTTCTGGAAGCACTCGGTCAGGCCCTTGGCCCAGCGGTGCTGCTGGCTCTTCAGGCCCGCGATCTGCACGGGGAGCTCGCTCGGGCACGGCACGTCGCGGAGGAACACGCCCCGGTAGCCGGCGAGGTGGGCGCGGTAGGAGAGGTCGGTGTCCTCGCAGATCGTGTCGTCGTGCCAGCCGCCGGCGGCCGCGATCGCCTTGCGGCGCCACACGCCGCCCGTGCCGTTGAAGTTGAAGATGTACCCGTTGCGGCTGCGCGTGGTCTGCTCCAGCACGAAGTGCCCGTCGAGGAGCATCCCCATGCCCTGCGTGAGGAACCCGTAGTCGCGGTTGAGGTAGGTCCAGCGCGTCTGGACGAAGCCCACGGTCGGGTCGGTGAAGTGGTCGATGGTCGCGCGCAGGAAGCTCGGCTCGGGGACGAAGTCGGCGTCGAACACCGCCAGCAGGTCGCCGCGGGCCTTCGGGGTCGCTTCGGCGAGCGCGCCCGCCTTGTAGCCCTTGCGGTTCACGCGGTGGAGGTGCTTCACGTCGAAGCCGCGGGCGACCAGCTCGGCGACCTTGGCCGCCGCGATCTCCTTCGTGTCGTCCGTCGAGTCGTCGAGGAGCTGCACCTCGAGCCGGTCCTTCGGCCAGTCGAGCGCGCACACGCTCTCGAGGAGGCGCTCCACGACGTAGCGCTCGTTGAACACCGGGAGCTGCACCGTCACCACGGGCGGCTCCTCGAAGCGCGCCTTCGGCACCTCGTCGCCGCGCTCGCGCAGGTAGTAGCGCAGGACGAGCAGCGCGCGGTAGATCATCACGCACGCGACGAGCCCGAGCATCGCGTAGTAGACGACGAGGAGGAGGATCTGGGAGAAGGTCACGGGGGCTTCCGACGGACGGGGTCCGGGGGAATTCTCGGGGGCGGCGGGGGCGGGACCCCGAATGGTAGGCGCCGGCCCCTCCCGGGGCAACGCGGGCCGCAGCGGCCCCCGCGCCTCCTCTCGCCGCGTGGCGGGCTCGTCCGCAGCCCCAGGGGCTGGGGACCGGAGGCGAAGGCACGAGCCCCGAAAGCGAGCCCGGACGTCCCGATGGCGAGGTCTTCACGATCCCTGAGCCGAGGCCCCCCGGCGGTAGGATCGCGCCCCCATGCCGAAGGCCCCCACCGACGTCGCGCGCCGCGTGCGCGAGCTCCGCGAGGAGATCCGCCGGCACGACCACCTCTACTACGTGCTCGACCGGCCCGAGGTCTCCGACGAGGCCTACGACGCGCTCTACCGCGAGCTCGTGGCGCTCGAGGCGGCCCATCCCGACCTGTCCGACCCCTCGAGCCCCACGCGACGCGTGCCCGGGGCCGTGGCGGAGGGGTTCCGCCCCTTCCCGCACCCCGTGCCCATGGTCTCGCTCGACAACGTCACCTCGGAGACGGAGCTGCGGGAGTGGGAGACCTCGATCCGCACGTTCCTCAAGCACGCCGAGCGGGAGGCGATCCGCTACTCCGTCGAGCCCAAGGTGGACGGCGTGTCGCTCGAGCTGGTCTACGAGCACGGGCGGCTCGTGACGGCGGCGACCCGCGGAGACGGCACCACGGGGGAGGACGTCACGTCCAACGCCGTGACGATCAAGAGCATCCCCCTCGAGCTCGCGGGGGCCCCCGGGCGCCCCCCGCCTGCCTACGTGGCGGTGCGCGGCGAGGCGTACGTGCGCAAGGCCGACTTCGAGGCCTACAACCGCCGGCTCGCCGAGGAAGGGGAGGAGCCCTTCGCGAACCCGAGGAACTTCTGCGCGGGCTCGCTCCGCCAGCTCGACCCGTCGATCCCGGGGTCGCGGCCGATCCGCTACCTCGCGTACGCCGTGGCGAAGCTCTCGGGCGGCCCGCTCGAGGGCGCCCTCCGTTCCCAGTCGGAGGTGATCGAGGCCCTTTCCTCCTGGGGCTTCCCGACCAGCGACCGGAACGCGACCGTCACCGGCGCCGACGAGGTGATCGCCCGCTTCCGCGCCCTCGAGGCCGCGCGCGACGACGTGCCGTTCGAGATCGACGGGATGGTCGTGAAGGTGGACGACGGCGCGCTCCAGGAGCGGCTGGGGATGCGGATCCGCTCGCCGCGCTGGGCGGTCGCCTGGAAGTTCAAGAGCCGCCGCGCGACGACCCGCCTGCGGCGCGTCGCCTGGAGCGTGGGGCGCACGGGGGTCGTGAGCCCGGTCGCCGACCTCGAGCCGGTGGCCGTGGGCGGGGTGCGGGTGTCGAGCGCGACCCTCTTCAACGTGGACGAGCTCGCGCGGCTCGACGTGCGCGAGGGCGACACCGTCCTGATCGAGCGCGCCGGCGACGTGATCCCGCGGGTCGTGGCCGTGGTGCCCGAGGGCCGCACGGGGGCGGAGGTTCCCCCCGCGCCCCCCTCCTCCTGCCCCTCGTGCGGCACCCCGCTGGTCCGGGCGGCCGACAAGGTGGCCTTGCGCTGCACGAACGTCGCCTGCCCCGCGCAGGTCGAGCGCAACCTGGTCCACTTCGCGTCCCGCGGGGGTCTCGACATCCAGGGCCTCGGGCCCAAGCAGGCGAAGCAGCTCCTCGACGCGGGCCTCGTCCGCGACGCCGCCGACCTCTTCGCGCTCTCGAAGGCGCGGCTCGTGGAGCTCGAACGGCAGGGAGAGACGAGCGCGCAGAACCTGCTCGACCGCCTGGAGGCCGCCAAACACCCGGCGCTCGACCGGTTCCTGTTCGCCCTCGGCATCCCCGAGGTGGGCGAGCGGAGCGCCCGGACGCTCGCGAAGGCATTCCGGACGCTCGCGGCGCTCTCGATCGCGCCCGCGGAGGCCCTCGACGAGCTCGACGAGGTCGGACCGGCGCTCGCACAGTCGGTGGCGGGCTGGTTCGCCGAGCCGCGGAACCGGGCGTTCCTCGAGAAGCTGGAGAGGGCGGGGGTGCGGCCGGTCCCCGTGGAAGACACCGGGGGGGGGCCGCTGACGGGGCTCACGGTCGTGTTCACCGGGACCCTCCCGACGCTCTCCCGGGACGAGGCGAAGGCGCTGGCGGAGGCGAAGGGGGCGCGCGTCGGGTCCGGCATCTCCTCCAAGACTTCCCTCGTCGTGGCGGGTGAAGCCGCGGGCTCCAAGCTTGCCAAAGCCAAGGAGCTGGGGGTCGAGGTGGTGGACGAGGCCGAGTTCCTCCGGCGGGCGGGACGAACGGCCCGGGCCTGAGCGGACGGCGAGCGCAGTCCGCGAAGGGGATTTGCGGTAGGCTCTTGGAACGCCCGCAGGTTGAAGGGCGTCCCATAGGGGTTGGGTCCGGTTTCCGCACGTCGCGTCGGGAGCGCCCTCCGACCGCCGCGCGGGCGCCATTCCGTCTCGAGAGGGAACCGATCGATGCGCACGTCCTGCTTCGCCGCCGCCCGCCGGCCGCGCCTCCTGGCCCGAGTCCTCCTGCTCGTGGGGATCACCGCGTGCGTCGCGGTGCCCGCGGCGGGCCCCGTCGAGGCCGGCGACGTCCCGACGAAGCGCTTCCGCGACTCGAACGCGAAGTTCTCCTTCAAGCTGTTCCAGGACTGGGACCCGGTCCCGCTCGAGGCCGAGGGCAAGAGCGCGAAGATGTTCGGCACGAGCGGCACGGACAAGTACGCGGTCTGCCAGTACTTCCAGCGGGGGGCCGACAAGCGGGGCCAGATGGCGGGCAAGCTCCTCGCCTACCGCATGGGCGGCGGGGCCACCGGCCTCAAGACCGGCACGACCACGGAGGACGAGGGGGTCAAGAAGGACCCGTTCCTCGAGAAGATCCGGGAGTCGATGGGCGAGGGCGACCCGAAGACGATGCGGGAGCTCTTCAAGCAGGCGCTCGACGGCTACGGCTTCCTCTACGAGCCGACGAAGCCCGGGGCCCCCGAGCAGGATTTCAAGGCGCGCCAGAAGGCCCAGGACGCGATCGCGGAGAAGCTGCTCGACCCCAAGGCGGCGAAGCCGATCAAGTCGCGCGACGAGGTCCCGGTGCCCGGCCTCATGTGGGTCATCGAGCGCAAGAACCCCCAGCTCTCGTGGACGGACAAGCCCTGCTACCTCGTGATGGCCACGTGGAAGAAGGACGACATGGAGGTCGGCCTCTGGATGACGTGCGCCGGGGAGCAGAAGAAGACGTTCGAGCAGGGCTTCAAGCTGGTGGCCACGTCGTTCCTCTGGTTCGACGCGAAGGCCGAGGACGCGGTGAGCCTCGAGGTGCTCAACGGGCTCCCGATCTCCGCGGCGAAGCGCCGCGACATCGAGCGCTACCTGGTCAAGGGCTGGGACGTGGCGGTCTCGACGAAGAAGAACTACATCATCCTCTACAACACGAAGGGCCGCCGGAACGACCTGCTGGCGCGCATCATCGGCGAGCGCATCGAGCAGATCCGCGAGCAGGTCTACGAGGTGCAGTTCCCGCCCGCGGCCAAGGTGGAGGCGGTGTGCATCGTGCGCATCTGCGGCGATCGCGCCGAGTACCACCACTACGGAGGCCCCGGCGGCTCGGCGGGCTACTGGAACAGCGACACCGAGGAGCTCGTGTTCTACGACGCGAGCCCGAAGAAGGAGCCCGACGACGACACGCTCGCGGTGCTCTACCACGAGGCCTTCCACCAGTACATCTACTACAGCGTGGGCGAGGTGGCGCCGCACTCGTGGTTCAACGAGGGGCACGGCGACTACTACGCCGGCTCGAAGTACCTGAGCAAGAAGTTCAACATCCGCCCCTTCAACTGGCGCGTGGGCATCATCAAGGACGCGCTGGTCAAGGGCCCGTGCAAGCCCGAGGCCGAGGACGACAAGAAGCCGACGACCGGCGACTCGGGGCCCATGCCCGGCGACGACGACGAGGGTGGGCCCGCGAAACGCGTGAACTGGGACCGCAGCAAGGGCGGCTACACGCCGCTCGAGTACTTCGTCCGCATGACGCAGGGCGAGTACTACTCGTACCCGAGCGTCTCGTACGCGCAGGGCTGGAGCCTCATCTACTTCCTCCGCGAGTTCGTCCCGAAGAACCCGAAGTGGAACGAGAAGTGGGGCAAGATCCTCGACGTCTACTTCACGACGCTCAAGACCGAGGCCAACAAGGACAAGCCGCTGACGCCCAAGAAGGCGCCGAAGCCCGAGGAGCCGGGCATGGGCGACGAGCCGGCCATGGGCGACGAGCCCCCGGCCCCGCCGGACGCGCCGGAGGAACCGGGCATGGGCGACACCGAGCCCGGCATGGACGGTGGGGAGCCCGGCATGGGCGGCGACGCCCCCGGCATGGACGGTGGGGAGCCCGGCAGCGAGGAGCCGCCGGAGGCCTTCCTGCCGCCGCCGTCGCGGTTCCGCGGGAGCGGCGAGGCCCTCAAGAAGGCCGTGGACGAGGCCTTCAAGGGCGTGGACTTCGCCGAGCTCGAGGCGGCGTGGCGGGACACCATGAAGAAGGTGGGCGCGGGCAAGTAGCTCCCCGGCGCCCCCCCTCGGGGCAAGGTTGACCACCCGCGCGCATCCCCCCTGCGTGCTCCTCGACCGGGGAGCGCAGGAGGGCTCCCATGCGCCGCGTCCACGTCCGATCCACCCTGTCGAGCCTGCTCGTCGCCCTCCTCGCGGCCGCCTGCGGGGGCGGCGGCGGAGCCGGGGGGACGGGAGGGGGAGGCGGGGGCGGCGGAGGGGGCGGCGGGGGCGGGAATCCGCCCCCGGCCGGCACGATCACCCGCGTGTTCCCGCCGCACGACGGATCGACGGAGGCGGCCTCTCTCATCGTCCGGGGGACCGCCTCGTCGGCGGATGGCATCGCAAGCCTCACGGTCGCGGGCGTCGCCGCCACCTCGAACGACGGGTTCGCGACGTGGTCCGCCGACGTGCCGCTCTCCCTCGGTGAGAACTCCCTCTCCATCCAGGCGATCACGGGAGCGGGGGCGCCGATCTCGCTTCCCGCGGTGTCGGTACGACGGGAGACGGCGTTCCTCGGTGCCGTGTTCGGCGTCGCCTACGACGCGTCGGCCCACGTGGTCTACGTCCTCGGGGGCCAGGACCCCCGCCTGCTCGCCTACGACGAGATGTCGCAGGTGGCGTCCGTGGTGGCCGACGACACGAAGGGCACGGGGCCGAGCCTCAGCCGCGCCTATCCGGTGCTCGTGCACCCGTCGGCATCGCGCGCGTACGTCGCGTCGAACTTCGCAGGGCCCGCCATCCTGTCGGTGGATCTCGTCACGGGCGACCGCACGGTCGTCTCCGGACCCAACGTGGGCCAGGGCCCGGCGTTCGCGGGGATCGCCGACCTCGAGCACGACCTCGCCGGGAACCGCCTCCTCGTGACCGACTTCTCGATCCCGGCGCTTCTGTGGGTCGATCTCGCGAGCGGCGACCGCACGATCGTCTCGAGCGACCTCGTCGGGAGCGGCCCGCCGTTCCAGAAGGGCTCGGCCATGAGCACGGCCCTCGATCTCGCGCACGGGCGTGCGTTCTCGGCCCAGAGCGGCACGTACACGCAGATCGACCTCGCGACCGGGAACCGGACCATCGTCTCGAGCCCCAACGTCGGCACGGGCCCGTCGGTCTCGATGCAGTCGATCGCCTACGACCCCGCCACGGACCGCATCCTCGTCGGCACGCTGCTCACGCCGACGACCGTCCTGTCGATCGATCCCGTCACCGGGAACCGGACCCAGCTGCCCTCCCCCGCCGTCGTCCCGGGCGCCCCGCTCACCGCCGCCATCACGACCGCCGTCCACGATCCGGCGGGGGGCCGCCTGCTCTTCGCGGACTGGGAGGGGGCCGCGATCCGCGCCTACGACCTCGCGTCCGGCGTCCAGACCGACGTCTGGCGTCCGGGCCGTGGCGTGGGCGTCGAGCCCGTGCACGCCAGCGCCGCGACGCTCGCGGGCGACGATCGGGTGCTGCTCGCGGACGACCTCCACCCGAACACCCTGGTCTCGGTGGATCTCGCGACGGGCAGCCGGACCCTCTTCGACGGGGGCGGCGCGACCATTGGCATCCAGGAGCTCCTCAGCCCGGGCGCTCTCGCCACCGACGGCGCGAACGGTCGCGTCCTGTTCTCGGGGGCGGTGAACGGCGCGTACGGGGTCGCCGCCATCGACCTCACAACCGGCGTGCGGACGACGATCTCGAGCGGCGTCCCCGGCTTCGGCCCGACCTGGAACGGCACCCGGGGCCTTGCCACGGACGGCACGACGGCGTGGGTGGCGACCCAGGCGCCGGCGGGCGTGCTCGCCGTGGATCTCGCGACGGGGATGCGAACGACCGTCACGGGAGCCGGCGTCGGCCAGGGCGGCGTCTTCACCTCCGTGACGTCCGTCCTGCGCGACCCGACCGGGCCGAGACTCTTCGTGGGCGCGAACGTCACGGGCGTCGAGAACGGCATCTTCACGGTGGACCTCGCCACCGGCGACCGGACGCCGCTGTACACGAGCCTCGTGGGCTCGGGCCCGAAGCAGGGCCTTCCCGGCTCCCTCGCGAGCACGGAGGGCGGGACGTCGCTCGCGGCCGCCGGAGGCTCGACGATCCTGTCGGTGGGCGTGCCCGCCGCGACGGGCACGACGCTCGCTTCGAACGCGGTGGGCGCGGGGGTCCGCCTGCGGTTCGCCCGGATCGCCGGGGCCCGGTCCGACGGCATCCTGATCGTGCACGACGACGGGACGAACGCCGTCCTCGCCGTAGACCCGACGAACGGGGCCCGGCTCGTGCTTTCGAAGTAGGGCGCCGACCGGGCGGGGAGCGGGGTCACCCGCGTCCCCGGCGAGTCGGGCTCGCACGGAGAGCAGGACCTCCGGGACGGGGCCACGCCGGGTGCCAAGCGTGAGGCCCACGAGGGGAGACCTACTTCGGCGGCAGCTCGCCGGGCGGCACCTGGGGCTCGAGCCGGAAGTCCACCCCGGTCGCGCCCGCGGGCGTCGCCTCGCGCCGGCTCGCCGGCTGGTCGCGCCCGGTCTTGAAGCCGAGCGCGAGCCACACGGCGACGTCGTGGGTCCCCGGCGGGACCTTCTCGAGGACGTAGCCGCCGTCGGGTTGCGACTCGACGGACACCAGCGCGCGCACGCGCCCCTCGTCCTTCGGCTGCCCGTCCGGGTCGCGCGCGGTGGCGTACACCCAGGCGCCTCCGATCCCGCGGCCCGTGCCGGCGTCGAGCACCCGGCCCCGGATCGTCTGGACCCCCTCGAGCGTCGCCACGATCCCGGTCAGATCGCCCTCCTCGGGCACCTTCAGGTCGCGGCGGTACCAGGCGGAGTAGCCGTCGGCCTCCACCTTGAGGAGCACGGCGCCCGGCGGCACGCGATCGCACGTGAACGCGCCGCCGTCGTCCGCGCCGAAGACGCGCGGGCCGAGGTGCTCGTCCGCGCGGAAGCTGTTGTCGAGCCGCGGCACCTCGTCGGGCTCGAGATGCCCGAACCGCACCCGGGCGCCGGCCACGGCGCGGCCCGAGGCGTCCACCGCGCGCCCCAGGATGCGCGCGCCCGGTCGTAGCCGCACGTCCACGGTCTTGACCTCGCCGCCCTTCGCCTGGAACGCGCCGGAGGTGGTGCGCACCCAGGCGTCGTGGACCGCCTCGATCTCGAGGTCGATGCCCGGAGGGGCGCCCGCGATGCGGTAGGCCCCCGTCGCGTCGGCGACGGCCACGAGGTCGCGCACGCGCGCCCCGTACCGGCGAGCGTCGCGCGCCAGCACGGACACGCGGGCCCCGGAAGCGGCGGCGCCTTCGGGCGTCGTCACCAGCCCGAGGATCGTGGCGCCGTCGCGCAGCGTGAAGTCGCGGGCGACGTCGCCGCCCTCGGCCTTCACCTCGACGAGGACCTCCGCGTCGTCCGTGGGGGAGGCATAGCCGGCCGCGGTCACGACCATGGTGTAGCGCGCAGGCCGCAGCCCCTCGAGGAGGTAGGCGCCGCGCGTGTCCGACAGGACCGCGATCTCCCCGCCGAACCGGTCGCCCGGGATCGTGGCGGCGACGCTCGCGTACGGCACGGGGCGCCCGTCCTCCCCGCGCACGACGCCGAGCACGCGCCCCCCGCGATCGAGGGGCAGATCGAGCGCGAGGGTCTCGCCGGCCTTCACCTCGCGGGGGACCTTCGCGTCGAACCCGACCGTGCCGCGTGCGTAGCAGAGCGCCCGGACCTCGAGGAGCAGGACGGGCCCGGGGATCACGTTCGCGAAGGCGTACCGCCCCGTCCCGTCGGTGACGCCCGAGACGGGCGCGGTCCCGTTCCCGACGAAGCCCGTCACCGCGAGCACCTCGGCGCCGGCGATCCCCTGCCCCGTGACGCGGTCCGTCACGCGGCCCTCGAGCCGGCCGCCGAGGGTGAGCGTGAAGTCGAGGGACGCGACGCCGCGCGCGGGTTTGATGAGGCCGTACGGGGCGAACCGGTCGAGGTGGGCCTCTACGAAGTACGTGCCGCCCTGGGTGAGCGTGTCGAGGCGATAACGCCCGTCGGCATCGCTCCGCGTCTCCTGGCGGTCGAGCCCCTCCCCCTTCTCCGTGCGCACGGCCACCGCCACGACGGTCGCCCCGGACAGCCCCCGGCCGGCCTCGTCGAGGACGCGTCCCTCGAAGCCGGCGCCCGGGTCGAGCACCACGCGCACGTCGGGCGACGCGCCGTCCGCGGTCACGTAGATGCCCCCGACGAGACGGCTCGCGTGCCCGCCGTGCGTCACGCGCACCGCGTACCGCCCCGGAGGCAGCCCCTTCAACGCGAACCGGCCGTCGCCTTCCGTGCGCCCCTGCGCCAGCGGACCTGCCGCCGCCGACAGCTCGCGCAGCGCGCGCCCGAGGTCGAAGCCGCCGTCGCGCGCCCCGTCCCGTTCGACGGCGACCAGGGCCCCCACGACGGCCCGCCCGGCGCCGTCCACCACGGCGCCCGAAAGCGACGTGGGCGCGCCGAACACCAGCTTCCCCGCGTCCGTCGCGCGCCCGTCCGCGATGGCGAGGCCCCGCACGATGAGATCGCCGTGCGGCGCCTGCTTCGCGCGGAGCACATAGCCGGCGCCCACGGGCAACGGCGCGACGGTGAACGCCCCTCGTTCGTCGGAGGTCGCCTCGCCGCGCACCTCGCGGCCGTCCTCGAACCCGACCACCTCGACCGTCGCGCCCTCGAGCGGCACGTCTCCCTTGCCCGGGACGAACAGGAGGGTCTGCCCCACGAGCGAGCCCGTCCCGCGCCGCGACGCCCGCAGGCCGGGAAACCCCTGGAGCCGGCTCGCCTGCTCTCGGGCCTCCGCGGACAGATCGGCCCCCCCCTCCGCGAGCGCTTCCGGGGCCGCCTCGTCCCGCTCCCCTGCGCCGACGCCCCAACCGAGCGCCGCGAACACACCCCGCTCGATCGCCAGCGCCACCACCCCCGCCAGGGCGAGCACCAACAGCGCGAGGGCGACGGGCTTGCGGCGCATCACGACCGAGGGTACTCGACCCCCTTCGTGAATCGTGGGGGCGCTGGGGGCCGGGCCCCCCGAGCCCCGGACGGCATCCAACCGCGCTCCCCGGGCAGACCGGGAGCCCGGCCACCCCCCAAAATCTGTCACTTTCGGGCCGTCGAGCGCGTCAGGCGGTCGAGAACATCGTCACGCGAAGTTGCCGCACGTTCGGCGCACGGCGCGCGCGGGGGAAGGGCAGCGAGAAGGGGGTCGGCCGCATCGCAAGCTCCGGGGGCCTGTTCGCGTGTAGTTCGCAGAATACCCCCGCCCACCGACACCCATCGCGCCGGCGGTCGCGACCGCGCCCCCTACGAGCCTTCCGACCCCAGGCCCGGGTCGCCCCCCCCCCCGGAAGGGACACGTGGTCGTGTTGCGCGCGGGCCTACCCTCGACGACGAATCGGGGAACCGCGGCGCGCAACGGCCTCCCCTCGGCACCCTGCTC
>CAZJJQ010000057.1:8217-11656 GCA_964546345.1 uncultured Planctomycetales bacterium | reverse complement strand
AGGGCCTTCGCGGCCACGTGCATGAGGTCGAAGTTGCGCTGCTGGATGACGTCCACGCGCGCCTTCATCTCGTCCTCGGAGAAGTGGTGGCAGGTCTGGCAGGCGCGGTTCACGTTGAGGAGGGGGCTGCGGACCCAGTGGTCGGAGACCTTCGTGGCCCCGTCGCGCATGTAGGGCATGTGGCAGTCGGCGCACGACACCCCGCTGCGCGCGTGGACGCCCTGGCTCCACAGCTCGAACTCGGGGTGCTGGGCCTTCAGGATCGGCGCGCCGGTCTCGGCGTGCTTGTAGTCCATGAACCGCGTGCCGTCGGCGAACGTCGTGGCGTCCCAGAAGGCCTCCGCGGCGTCGGCGCCGAGCCCCTTCCCCCAGGGGAACGTGAGCGGCATCTTCGTCCCGCAGTAGTACTCGACGTGGCACTGGCCGCAGACGAAGGAGCGCATCTCGCCGCGACGCGCGTCGGCGTTGGGGTCGTAGGGCTTCGCGCGGCCGCCCTTGCGCCACTCGTCGATGCTCGGGATCGCCGGGACCGCCGCGTCGGAGGCCGCCAGCGCGGCGATGCCGCGGAGGAAGCCGGGCCGCGTCACCCGCAGCTGCATGCTCGTCGGGTCGTGGCAGTCCACGCACGACACCGGGTGCGCGTGCCCGAGCTCGTGGAGCTTCGCGTCGGTCTCCTGGTACGTCATCTTCGAGGTCGCGTCGAAGCCCTTCATGACGTCCCCGTCGCCGAGCGCGCGATAGAGGGGCATCACCGACGCGTGGCAGTGGATGCACGAGCCCGACTGCGGCTTCGTGAGGCGCTTGGTGGCCTCCTGGTCCTCGAGCATGTGGGCGTGCCCGCGCCGGTCGCGGTAGTCGATGGAGAAGGCGTAGCCCAGGAACATGCGCTTGAGCCACGGATCGCGCTCGATCTTCTCCTCGGGCAGGGCCTCGCTGCCGCCGTGGCCGCCGAAGCGGGTCCGCGTCGCGGTGGCCGTGCGTTTGTAGGAGTCGTACTGCTTGGGCCAGTTGACGCCCCAGACCGCGGGGTCGGTGTCGTGCTCGGTCACGGGCTTCAGCACGACGTAGGCGTGCCGGCCCTCGGCCTTGCGCTCCGCGATGTTGGCGAGCAACGCGGCGCCGCCCGCGCTGACGAGCGCGGTGCCGAGCACGGCGAGGAGGAGGAGCTTGCGGCCGGGGCCGCGGGACGTCGTGTCGGTCATGATCCGGACTCTCCTTCGGCCTTCTCCCCGCGATCCGGGCCCCCGAGGCCCGCGCGGGGCCCGTGGCCGACGGTGGCGTGGCAGTGCGTGCAGCGGATGGCCTGGCGATCGGTGGTGGCGCCCGCGACGAGGTCGTGGACGAGGTCGCCGTGGCACCGCAGGCAGTTGTCCTGCAGGATCTCGGCGTTGCGCGGCGTGATGCGGATGGGCTCGGGGAAGTCCTGCAGCGTGAACGCCTTGCTGTGGTTCCAGCCGTTGCGCCCCTTCGCCAGCCACTTGGCGATCCCGGACGCGGGCAGGTGGCAGTCCACGCAGCCGGCGACCCCGTGATGGCTCGCCTTCTGCCACGCGTCGTACTGCGGGTTCATGATGTGGCAGTTCACGCAGGCCTTCGGATCGGTGCTCAGGTACGAGGCGCCCTCGGCGTAGAGGAACGTGAAGGCGCCGAGCCCGAGCGGGATCCCCAGGCAGATCGCCAGCCCGAGCAGCACGCGGCGGCGGACGGGCCCGGACATGGGGAGCTCCGCGAGGGGGATGCGTGGAGGGAAGGAGGGGGCGGCGGGGGACGGCCGCAGGGCCGTGCGCCGAGGCGCCGTGGGGCCCCCGGGCCTACGGCGAGACCGGGCGCGGCCTCCGCGTCAGAACGTGAAGACCACCTGCGCCCATCCGAAGTCTACATCCTCGCTGGGGCCCGAGGCCTCGATGTAGGCCCCGGCGAACACGTGCGACCACCCGACCTCGACCTCGACGTGGCGGTTCCACGCGAACTTGACCTGGAGATCCACCTCGGTGGCCACCTCCCGGTCGCTCCCGAACCCGGGGGCCCGGAGCACGCCCCCGCCCGCGTTGTAGACCGCGTCGTCCACGCTCGCCCGCCAGAACTGGTGGAGGTCGCCCCGGAGCGTGAGCTTGTCCATGGGCTTGGCGGTGGCGGTGAAGCGCGCGGCCACGAGGTTCTGCCGCCCGATCAGGTCGGCCCAGCCGAACCACAGGTGGCCCGTGGGGAACAGCTGGTGGAAGGTGCTCAGCGTGTCGTTCGGCCCGTGGCCGCCGCTGGCCCAGTCGGCGCCGAGGGCGAAGCGGGGCTGCCAGCACCACCCCGGCTTCCAGCCGAGCTCGAGGGTGCCCATGCCCGCGGAGATCGACTCGTCGCCCCAATCCCCCGCCTGGTAGGCGAGTTCGGTGTCGTAGTCGAACCTGGAGCACCCGATCGGGCCGGCACTCGCGACACCCAGGGTGAGCCGGGACTCCTCGCGCCCCGTCTTGAACCAGGTGCCGGTGTCGCGGTGGAGGTAGTAGGCGTAGGCCTCGCACGTGCGGTCCTTCGAGACGTTGCGGACGAAGTGGGCGCCCGCGAACTCGGTGTGCTCGTCGGCCTCGTCCCCCTCGTCCGCCTCGACGATCACGGGCCGGACCCAGAAGGCGTCGAGCCGCCAGCCCGAGCCCTTCACCCAGCCCCCGACACCGTCGAAGGTGCGTCGCACGTTCGTCCAGTCCGCGGGGCCCACCAGACGCTGCTTGCAGAACAGCAGCTCGTGACGGCCGATCCAGGCGCCGACCTCGGCGCAGCCGACCGAGCCGCGCCCCTCGGCGAACAGGTTGAGGAAGTCGCCGTGGTTCTCGTCCACGGGGCGCGGCCCGACGTCGCGCCCGTCGGCGTCCGCATAGATGCCCTCGGCGAAGACCCGGAAGTGCTTCCCCACGTGGAGATCGACGTGGAGCCGGGCGCGCAGCAGCCACCAGTCGTCCTGGCCCGGGATCGACCCGAAGTTCTGGTTGTCCCAAGTCTCGTAGCGGGCCCGGAGCTGGCCGCCGACGTTGACCCACACGTCCGGGGGGCACATCACGTCGATGGCCTTCAGGCGATCGGTGAGGTCGCAGCGCTCGCACCAGGGCGTGGCCCGCAGCCCGCTCCAGTCCTCGCGGAACCGGAGGACGTCGTACTTGGGGGGGGCGGCGGGCTTGGGCGCCGCCGGGGTCGGCGCGACGGGCTCCGCGGCCGCGGCCGGGCCGGCGACGACCCCGGCGAAGAGGGCCGCCGCGAGCAGGACGGTGATGGGAGCGACGAGCCGGACTCCAGCGTGCGTCATGGGGCCTCCGACGAGATCGATGGGTCCAGGGCGCCGGGCAGCGCCCACGAGAGACCTCGATGGGCCCGGGAGACGAGCGACTCTCCGGGCGCCTCCTTGGCCCAGGCGAGCTGGATGCCCAGGAACGCGTCCATGAGGAACTCGGCC
>CAZJJQ010000057.1:0-8207 GCA_964546345.1 uncultured Planctomycetales bacterium | reverse complement strand
GAAGTTGCCCAGCTTGACGGTACCCCAGCCACCCTGGAGGCCGAGGAAGGTGTCCATGAGGAACTCGGCCCGCCGCAGGCGATCGGGCAGGCCCGGAGGCAGGAGACCCTCGATGCGGAGGATCGCCGCCCGCCTCCGCGCGGCGCGGGCCTCGGCGACGGGCCCCGGCACGTGGCTGGCCGGGATGAGGACCCGGGCGAGCGCAGCGTGACGGTCCAGGGGAGCAGCAAGGCCCGCGAAGAAGCCCTGAAGGCGCGCGCTCGGGTCCGTCGTCGCCGCGGGCGCCGGGGGCGGCCCCGCGTGGATCGAGCCGAGCAGCGCATCCACGAAGTCGCCCCGAGAGGGAAAGTGCGCGTAGAACAGGGGACGGCTGACCCCGACGTGCGCCGCCACCTCGGCGGGGTCTAGGGGATTCGCCCCGGGCACCACGGCCAGCGCGTGCGCGGCCGCGATCAGCGCCTCGCGGGTCCCGGCGGCCCGACGGGCGCGCGCGGACGACGGGGAATCCTGGCCGCGGGGAGTCATGCCGGCATCCTGCACCGCTCGTTGACATATGTCAACAAGTGTCGGGCCGTCGGTGGTGGGAACTCCGTGCTGGAAGTAACGGCGCCGCCACGAGCCGGGAGCAGCGGACACGGTGGGCCGGGCGGCCCCGCATAGACTCCCCGGGTGCCGAGGCTCACCCTGCTCCCGGAAGACCGCATCCTGGAGGTCGCGGCGGGCGAGACCGTCCTCGAAGCGGCCCTTTCGACCGGAGTCCCCCTCACCCACGCGTGCGGGGGGCAGGCGAAGTGCACCACGTGCCGCGTCCTCGTGCTCGCGGGGGCGGAGGCGCTCGGTCCCCGCACGGCGGCCGAGCGGGAGATGGCGGAGCGGCGCCGGCTCGGCGACGAGGTGCGGCTCGCGTGCCAGACGACGGTGCTCGGGGATGCGGCCGTCCGTCGGCTGGTGGTGGACGCGGACGACCAGGTGCTCGTCCGCGGAGAGGCGACGGGCACCGGTCCGAAAGGGGTCGGGGAGGAGCGCCGCGTCGCGGTCCTCTTCGCCGACGTGCGCGACTTCACGGCGTTCGCCGAGAGCCAGCTGCCCTACGACGTCATCCACGTCCTCAACCGCTTCTTCCTGCGCGTCCACGGCGTCGTCGAGCGGCACGGGGGTCAGATCGACAACTTCATGGGCGACGGGGCCATGGCGCTCTTCGGCTTGGACGGCGCGCCCGACGCGACGGCCCGTGCGGTCCACGCGGGCCTCGACCTCCTCGACGAGGCCCGCTCGCTGTCGGCGTACGTCGAGGCGCAGTTCCACCGCCCCTTCCGCATCGGCGTCGGCGTGCACGCGGGCCCCGTGGTCCTCGGCGCGGTGGGCGCGGGCGAACGCCGCCGCCTGACGGCCATCGGCGACACCGTGAACCTCGCGAGCCGCGTCGAGGGCGCCAACCGCGCGGCCGGGACCGCGTTCCTCGTCACGCAGGACGCGCTCGACGAGGTGGAAGGCCGCGTGAGGGTCGGGAGACGCATCGACCTCGCCCTCAAGGGCAAGAGCGGCACCCACACCCTGACCGAGGTGACCGGCTGGGTCGGGGGGTGAACGGACGCCCGGTCGCCCCCGGAAGGAAGGTGTCCGACACCCTCTTTCCGGGATCTGGGGCCCGCTACGATGGCCCCCGGCGCCCCCCCCACTCCCGACGAGGACCACATGCACCCCTGGCACGACGTCGATCCCGGCGCGGACGCGCCCGCGGTGATCACGATGGTGGTCGAGATCCCCAAGGGCTCGCGGAACAAGTACGAGATCGACAAGCCGACGGGGGCCTTCCGGCTCGACCGCGTGATGGCGACCTCGACGGCGTACCCCGTCGACTACGGCTTCGTCCCGCGCACGCTGTACGGCGACGGGGACCCCCTCGACGTGCTCGTCGTGACGAACCACCCCACGTTCACAGGCTGTCTCCTCGAGGTGCGCCCGATCGGGCTTTTCTCGATGCGGGATCGCGACCTGCCCGACGACAAGGTGCTCGCGGTCCTGACGCGCGACCGGACCTTCGACGGCGTCACGGGGCTCGAGCACGTCCCTCCCCACCTCCTCCGGGAGATCGAGCACTTCTTTCGCGTCTACAAGGACCTCGAAGGCGGCCGCCAGGTGACCATCGGCTGGTCCGACGTCTCCCACGCCCACGCCGCGATCCGGGCGGGCCTTGCGGGGTACACGCGCCGCGACTGACGGTCGGCTCGACCGGACGGCCGCACGCTCACGTCGCCGCGGGGGATCCCCGTTCCAGAGCCGGACGCGCCCGGGGGAGTGGTTGCCTTCCGCCCCCGTCCGAAGGAACATCGCGGCTCCGGAGGCTCCCATGAAGCGGTTCCCGTGGTCGCGTGCCCTGGCCCTCTCCCTGTTCCCCCTGCTCGCGTCGGCGTGGCCGCCGACCGCTGGCGCGGAGCCCCCGGCGCCCCTCTCCGCGGAGGACGCCGCCGCGGTCAAGGCCCTCGCCGCGGCCCTCGAGGCCGGTGACGACGCGGCCACCGTGGACGCCATCCACGAGGTCGCCGACCTGGACGACGCCGAGGTCGTCCGCCTCCTCGCCCGCGGGGCGGCCGACGCCTCGCACGCCGTGCAGTCGGCGGCGCTCGAGGCCCTCGGCGGCAACCGGCACCCCGATGCGCTCAAGGCCCTGCACCGCCGCTTCAAGGTGGACAAGGTGCTGCGCGAGGACGAGGCGCTGTTCGTGACGCTGCTGCGCGCCATCGGCCGCCACCGCGACCCGTCCTCCATCGAGATCCTCCTCGAGGATCCGTTCGACCACCTCACCCTCGAGGTAGGGCGCGCGCGGATCATGTGCCTCGCGGGCATCCGCTCGAAGGACGCCGTGAAGGCCCTGGTCCACGCCATGACCCTCGCCTCCCCGGGCACGTCCCGGCGCGGGGTCGGCGAGGCGAACGAGCCCTTCATGCGGTGGGGCGCGGCCGCCATGTCGATCCTGACCGGTGCGGACGCCGGACGGACGAAGGCCGAGTGGCTCGAGTGGTGGCGCAAGCACGGCGAGGAGCTCACGGTCGCGACCACGCCGCCCGCGGTGCCCGCGACCGCGCGCAAGGAGTGGGAGGACTTCTGGGGCGAACCCTACCCGACGCCGCCCACCACCCCCGACACGGGCCCCGCGCCGGTCGCCCGCGTCTTCGTCGAGAACCCCCCGCAGGCCGACGTGGACGCGGCCATCGAGGCGGTCGAGACGGACGTGAAGAACGGCGACGAGATCGGGGCGGACGCCTCCATCCAGAAGCTCGGCCTCCTCCTCTCGCCCGACGCCGTGCGCACCCTCGCGAGCCTCCACCGCGCACGCTCCACCTCCGTCATCGTCGCCGCGATCGAGGCCCTGGGCCGCATGCCCATGAAGGAGGCGTCGAAGGCCCTCCAGCGCCTCTACTTCGCCTCGCAAAAGCTCCGGGACGACGAGTACCTTCTGCCCGTGCTGCTCAAGGCGATCGGCCGCCGCGGCGATCCGTCCTCCCTCGCCGTGCTCACGGACAAGCCGCTCAAGAACCTGACGCACGCCTCGGGCACGGCGCGCATCCTGGGCGTCGCCCGCATCCGCGAGAACGCCTCGATCGAGGCGCTCGTCAAGGCCATGCAGCTCGGCGGCAGCGACTCCCGGCGTCGGTCGAGCGTCGTCGGGGCGCCCCGCTTCGGCAACGAGTTCCGCCTCGCCCTCGCGGTGCTCACCGGCCAGGACCTCGGCACGGCGAAGCTCGCCTGGATCGACTGGTGGCGCGACGCGAAGAAGACCTTCCAGGTCTCGGCGCAGCCCCCGGTCCTCGCACGGCCCCTGTGGACGGCGTGGGAGGAGTACTGGGGCGAGACGTACCCGGTGAAGTGAGGCGGCGCCAGGGAGATCGACGGCGCGGGCTCGCGCAGCCGGCGCCTCCCCCGCGACCGGGTGCGGGGGAGCGGTCTCCGGGAGTCGTGGGGGCGGCGGGGGCGGGGCGTGGCCCCCACCGCCCCCACGATCCCGATGTGGCCCCGGGCCGCCTCCCGCGTCCCGCCTCCGGCCTTCAGCGCGGTCGCGCGTCGCGGTCGGGGGTGTCGGAGCCGCCGGCCGCGGGCGGCGCCGGCTCCGGCGTCGGGCATGAGGCCGCGTGCATCGAGACGAGCCGCGAGACGAGCACCGCCATGTAGAAGACGCCGGAGATCGCCTCGAGCACGGCCAGCATGCGCGCCGGGCTCGAGACGGGCGTCACGTCGCCGTAGCCGACCGTGCACAGGGTGATCATGCTGAAGTAGAAGGCGCCGAACGCGTCGAGCGTGGCGGGGGCCCCGCGGGCGCCCGGCAGCGCGAACGCCGCAGGGTCCAGCCGCGCGACCACGAGGTAGGCAGGCACCCACAGCAGCCCGAGCAGCAGGAACCCGGCGAGGCCCGCGCAGAGCACGTTCGCGTCCACGCGCGGCGCGCGCACGAGGGTCACGAGCAGCCGCGCGACGACGAACCCGAAGAAGACGAGGGTCGCCAGGAGGTGCAGGGCCGGTGGGACGAGGTCGGGTCGCGCGTGGTGGAGCCACTTGCCCCCGAGCGCGGGCACGAGGAGCACCAGGCCGATCCTCAGGGCGCGGCGCTGCCCGCCGACCGCGCCGATGGCGGCCACCATCACGATCGAGAGGAGCGTCGCCTCGACGAGGTCGCCGCCGGGGAGCGTCTGCACGAACGGCGAGGTGACGAACAGGGCTCCCAGCGCGACGAGCAGCCAGACGGCGGCGTGACGGGCAGGGGGGGTGGCGGGGTCGATCGGCGTCATGGCGGCTCGTCGCGGGGCGTGGGCTCGCGCCTCAGCGCCCCTCTTCCCGCTCCATCCGCTCGCGCTCGGCACGGAAGCGCGGGTCATGGGGGACGAGCGCCTCGATGCGCCGGAGCGCGTCGATCGTGCCGGCGCGATCACCCGCGGCCGCGCGGAGCCGGGCGAGGTGGACCAGGGCGTCGAGGTCGTACGGGCGTCGCACGAGCGCGGCCTCGAGGACGGCGAGCGCTCGGGGCGCGTCACCGGTGTCGGAGAGGTAGATCGCCCAGGCGACGGCGAAGGACGCCTCGTTCGGCGCGAGCGCGACGGCACGCTCGAGGCGGACCGCGGCCTCCGGCAGCCGCCTCGCGCGCACGAGCGCCAGCCCGAGCGCGTGATGGAGCGCGGCGGCGTCGGGGAGGAGGGCGAGCCCGGCCTCGAGGACGCGGAACGCCTCCGGTTCACGACCCTGCATGCGCAGGACGTCGGCGAGGTTCACGGACGCCGGGGCGAACGCGGGTGCGTCCTCCAGCACGGCGCGGAACGCGCGCTCCGCGCCGACGAGGTCGCCCTCGGCCAGGGCGAGGTTGCCGAGCCCCATTCCTCCCTCGGGGCCGTCGGCCGCGTACGTGGCGGCGGCGCGCGCCTCGCGCAGGGCCGCCGCGAGGCGTGCGGCGTCCTCGGAGGTCGGCGGGGACGTGCCCGCCAGGTGTCTCGCGGCGTCGATCCGCACGACGCGGAACGGGTCGGCGAGCAGCCGGCCGAAGAGCCGCCACCGGTCGGGGGGGGGCAGCATCGGCGCCGCCTCCACCGCCCCGCGCCTCACCAGCGCGTCGGGATCCGCGACGGCCGTCTCGAGCGCTCGGACGGCGACGGGGCCGAGGTTGCGCCCGAGGAGCATCGCCGCGGTGCCGCGCACGATCCCTGGCGTCTTCGGGTCGGCGAGGAGCGCCGCGAGCCCTTCCGCGGCGCCGGGCGCGCCGGAGCGCCCCGCCGCGATCGCGGTGCCGTAGTGGGGACGGTTCGCGACCCCGACGCCCCACCACGCCCGGACCTGGTCGGTCGCCCAACGGGCGTCCCGATCCGCATGGCAGCCGTTGCAGGCGTTCGGGGTGCCGATTCGGAGGGTCAGATCGGGCCGCGGGATGCGGATCGCGTGGTCACGACGCGCGTGGACGGTCATGTAGGTCCGCGTCGGCATGTGGCAGTCCACGCAGGCCGACCCCGGCTTCCCTTCCGCGTGGAAGTGATGCGCCGGCGTCGCGAACTTCTCGCGCAGGTGGCAGTTGGCGCACGCCCCGGCCGCCCCGCCCTCGCGCGCGCGAGAGGCGTGCCCGTGGCAGTCGAAGCACCCGACGCCGATCGCGGACATCTTGCTCTGGAGGTAGGAGCCGTGCTCGAACACCTCGTCCTGGAGCTGGCCGTCCGGGAAGTAGAGCCCCTCCTCGAGGAGGGCGACGCGGTGCGTGTCGTGGATCGAGGCGCCCGGGTCCTCCTCGGCGATGGTCCCGCGGCGGCTGTGGCACCGGGCGCACGTGTCGGCGTGCTCGGCGGGACGACCCACGGGCTCGCGCATCCAGATGCCGCGCGCGGGATCGAGCTTCCACGCGAGCGGCCGCTGCTCCTTCAAGGTGACGGGGAGGCCGAAGCGGGGCGGCGGGGCGATCCCGGGGCTCGAGGCCTTCCCCCGCTCGTAGGCGACGTGCGCCGAGCCCGCGCCGTGGCAGGCCTCGCAGCCCACGCCGTCCTCGGTCCAGGTGGTCTCGTACCGGTCCCGCGCGCCGTCGTGGTTCTTGCGGACGCCGGTCGAGTGGCACTCCGCGCACATCGAGTTCCACCGCTGGTAGGGTCCGAAGGCGTGGAACGGGTCGCTCGGCGGGATGCGCCCGTCCTCGGGGCGCAGCCGGAACCATCGCTGCCCGCCCTGACTCGCTTCGCGCGCGTCCCAGGCGACGAGCGGCGCGTGCAGCCGCCCCCGCTCGCCCGGCACCAGCAGCTGCTGGAGCGGCCACACCCCGAACGTGTACGCGACGGGCAGCTCGTGCGCCACGCCGTCGCGCCCTTCCAGCGCAACGAAGAGCCGATCGCCGTCGCGACGGAAGGAGGTCGTCTCCCCGGCGAACGAGAGCGGCGCGGCGGCGAAGTCGCCGAGCGCCGTCGCGGGCGTCGCGCGCTGCATCGCGCGGTCGTGGTGCGAGCCCACCCAGCGCCTGTGCTGGTTCCGATGGCAGTCCCGGCAGGAGGCCGAGCCGACGTACCCAGCGGCGTGGACGACCTCGGCAGGGCGCTGCTCGGGGGACCGCGCGGCGTAGCGCCACGCGACCGCGGCGCCGCCGAGGAGGCCGAGGCTGCCCAGGAGGACGACGATCCGGCGGCGCATCGGTGGCTCCGGAGGCCGTCGGGAGACGCGTCGGCCCCGCCCTGGGCATCCTACGGTGGCGACGCCGGCGGGGTCCGGGGGGAAGGAGGGGGGCGCGGGGGGAGGGAGCCCTCCCGCGCCGCGGCCCCCGACGGGTCCCTGCGTCCGCTACTTCTCCGTGACCTCGGTCCAGACGTGCTGGGGATCGAACACCGTGACGGTCTTGAACCGCTCGGCGCCCGTCGGGCCGAGGTCGCGCTGCATGAGCCGCCCGCGGTGGCTGATGACGAACGACATGACGCCGGTGATGCGGTACTCGGCGGGCACCGCGACGATGATGAACCCGGCGGTGAGGTCGTCCCCCACCAGGAACGACTGGGCACCGCCGACGGCGTTGCATCCCTGGGCCGTGAGGATCTTGAAGAGATAGCCGCCGAACGGGACGCCATGGCTCTTCCCGTCGAGGTACGGCGTCAGCTCCTCCACGAGGGCGCCGAGCGGGCTGCGGTCCTCGAGGCTCACGTCGTCGGGATCGATCCAGAACAGGCCGTCGTGCGTGCCCTCGGAGGAGACGAACTTCCGGGCGTACTCGAGCACGCCGTCACCGTCCCGGTCCTTCGCCTTGTAGGCCTCCTGCGCCTCCGCGAGCTGGCGCATCGCGTGGATCACCCGGAGCTCACCGGCCCCGATGCGCCGCGCGAGCATCTCGTCGCGCCCCTGCACGGCGTCGAAGTACCACTTGCCGTCCTTCGCGGCCAGCGGCACCGGCATCGGCCAGGCGGTCACGCCGACGACGGCGACCTTCGACCCGTCGTCGAGGTCCTCGAAGGTCACCTTCTCGGCGATGAGCGCCGCGACGCGCTTGCGCTCGCGGGCGACGATCCCGTCCTTGCCGCTCTGGACGAGGTCCTCGCTTCCCGGGCCCGTCAGCGCCTTCAGCGCGTCGTCGTCGTTCGCCGCGAGCGCGGCGGCCAGCGCCTCCATCGCGGCCTCGGGCGTGTCGAAGAGCCGCGCGCCCGCCGGATCCTTCGCGTCGCCGGCGCCCTTCGGCTCGGCGGCGGGCGCCGCTTCGGCGGGAGCCTTCG
>CAZJJQ010000056.1:0-11684 GCA_964546345.1 uncultured Planctomycetales bacterium | reverse complement strand
CCAGGAACCCCGTCAGCTCGAACTCGCCCCGGTCGTCGGTCCTGCCTTCGACGCGCGGCTCGAACCGCGGGTCCGCCCACGTCCCGACGCTCACCGACACGCCCGGCATCGGCAGCGTCTTGAGGTCCACGACGCGCACCCGCAGGCCCCCCGCGGGCCGCAGCACGACGTCCACCCACGCGGGACTCGTCGCCTGCGGCGGGACCCAGGTGCGCTCGGTGCGCCCACGGAAGCCCTTCGCGGTGATCCGGACCGCCACGAGCCCCGGCGGCACCCCGGGCAGCCGGAAGTGCCCGGCGAGATCGGTCACCGTCTTGCTCGCGAAGAACGGGGGCTCGGGCGCCAGCGGCCACGGATCCTGATCGAGATCGAACAGGGTGTCGGGGTGCGTCGTCGCCGCGACGACGGCATCCTGGATCGGGCTGCCGTCTTCACGGACGACCATCCCCACCACGATGCCCGCCGAATGCAGGACCACGACGCCGACGTCCGTCTCGAGCCCCCCGAGCACCTCGATGTCCTTCCGCTCCACGGGCGCGATCGCGCCGAGCTGCGTCACGAGCCGGTAGCCCGTGCCCTCGGGCACGCGCTCGAACACGGCGCGCCCGTCGAGGTCGGTCCACGCCTGGAGGGAGAACGCCGCGCCCCCGGGCGGCGTCCCCGTGAGCACGACGGACACGTCCGGCACGAACGACCCGTCGTCCCCCCGCCGGACCGCGACCCGCACGCTCCCCGGCGCACCGGCGCGGCGCACCCGCCCGGTCGAGCTCGCCGACAACGTGGCGCCGGCGCTCAGGCCCAAGGCGCCGGGGTCGGCCCCATCGGCGACGGACGCCTCCCCCGCGTCGAGGTCGCGGTCCGGGCGCGGGTCGTCCCCGCGCGGCCACGCCACCGCGAGGCCGATCCCGGCCACGACGAGCGCGACGACGCCGTAGAGCCCGATCCGGCGCATGGGAGCACATCCTCCCCCCAACGGACGCCGGGCGGAACCCCGTTCTTCCGCGGGGCTAACCGACGGGGGCCGAGGGGCCGCCGAAGGGGACCGGGGCCCGATCCCCCCTGGGAGGGCTGGGGGCGGCGGGGGCCGAAGCCCCGGCCCCGTCCCGGTCGCGCCGCACGGGCCGCCCCCCCGGCAGGTTCTCGAACCACCGCGTCGCCACGGCGTCGGGCCGGGCCTCCGACGGCATCGCCCCGTACCGCCGCCGGGCAAGCCACCGGGAGACGCGGTGCGCCCACTTCGACGGGATCCCGAACGCGCGCGCCGTTACGTAGCGCTGCCGCCGGCCCTGCCAGGCGACGAACCCCGCGACGTCCTCGAAGCGCTCCCCCCACCGCCGCTCGAAGAGCTCGCTCGACCGGTAGGTCGCCTCGGGCGACCAGCGGAAGCGGAAGAACGAGAGGTCCGCGAAGGACATCCGCCGGTGGAGGTTGTCGTAGGACACCACGCTGCGCGCCGTGGAGACCACCCCGACGCCCATCGCCCTCGCTTGAAGCACCACCTCCACGTGCTCCCGCACGGTGAGGGGTGGCAGGTCGAGGGCCTGCAGCAGCTTCGTCTCGAGGAGCACCGCGTGCATCTCGAGCAGGTCGCCCGGGACGGGCTCGAGGGGCAGGGCCGAGAGCGGCAGCCCGCGGTGACGGCCGTGCTCTTCGAGCCGCGCGCCCCCCAGGCCGCGCCGGACGTGCAGGTCGCCGGCGAGGAAGTGGGTGCAGGTGTGTCCGCCCTGGTCGGGCCGGCCGCGTTCGAGGATCGCCGGCGACACGATGCGCGCGCCGGCCTCCGCCAGGTCGAGGAGCGGCGGCAGCCATCCCGGGCTGACCGCGACGTCGTTGTCCATGAGGAAGGTGAACGGCGTCCGGATCCGGGGCGCGACGACCCCGAGCGCCTCGAGCGGCACCCGGCGCCCCAGCTCGATCACCTCGGCGCCTTCGCGGCCCGCGAGCCGGGCCCGGAGCCGGCGCACGAGCCGGCGCGGGCCCCCGAGATCGATCACCTTCAGGTGGAAGGGCTCGTCCGTGTGCGCGTCGAGGCGGTCGAGGACGTCGAGCACGCCGGTGTGCCGCTCCCGCGGCGTCACCACGATGGTCAGGCGGGGCGTCGTCGGGGCCGTACTCGCCGTCTCCGGGAGGGGAGGCGGCAGGGTAGCCCGGGCGTCCGCGCGGCGCGAGGGGACCCGGGGCCGGCCCCGACGCGCCCGGGGCGAACGGAGGAGACGACGCGGGGAGGGTCAGCGCGGCGTCGAGTGGCAGTGCGAGCAGCCGATCTGGGCCCCCTTGGCGAACCGGACGGTCCCCGCGTCCTCGACCGAGAACGTACGGTCGGCGGCGGCACGCGAGAGCACGGTGCCGCGCAGGTCGGTGCCGTGGCACGCCTTGCACCCGGCGGGGTCGCGTTCGAAGTAGGACCCGTGGTTCTCGTCGATCCAGCGCGCGTCGGCCACGTTGTGCATCCCGTGCGGGCCGGCCGTGGTGAGCGGCAGGGAGCCCGGCAGATGACAGGCCGAGCACTCGGAGACCACCCCCGAGTGGCCCTGGAGCTGGGTGCTCGCCACGTTGTCGTTGGCGCCCGCGTTCGCGACGGGCCACTCGGCATGGGTGCTGCCGTGGCAGTCCTGGCACAGGAGGCCGCCGTGGCCCTTCGAGAACCGGTAGAGGGTCCCCGGCTGCTCCTTGAAGCGCGAGGTCGGGGAGAGGATCGCCGACGCCGCCGCGTCGCCGGTCACGTAGGCCTGCTTGAGTCGGATGCCGTCGGCCGCGAGGACGTAGCCCGTCCCGGACCGGTGGGAGACCGCGTCCCCCGTGTGGCACGAGGCGCAGCGGGGCAGGTCGGCCCACGGGAGGCGGCTCGCGCCGTCCCGGCTGCCGTCCAGGCTTCCCCCGGCCCGAAGGGGCGTCGCGCCCCCCACCGCGGCCATGTCGCCGTGGCAGCTCAGGCACTCCATGCCGCCGGTCTTCATGGCGCCGCGCGCGCACTGGGTGATGGCGCCGGGGTGGCACTGGTAGCAGGTGCTCGCGGCGTTGCCGCCCGACGGGAAGACCTGAGCCCCCGCCGCGGTGCGGAGCGCGCCGTGATAGGAGTGCATGGCCGCCGACATCGTGGGGAGCACGGTCTGCGCGCCCTGGGGCCCGGCCCCGGCGAGGTCGAGGGCGGGCGAGTAGTGGCAGGCGGCACAGAGGACGGGCTGCGAGCCGACGAGGTCGGTGCCGTGCGACGCGTCGTGCAGCTTCAACACGTTGAGCTTCGTCCGACGCTCCCGGTCGGCGTCCGTGGACCAGGTGACGCCCGCCTTCGTCGTGGCGATGCCGCCCGAGTCGTGGCAGTTCGAGCAGTCGGTCTCCTTGGCGACCGGGACCACGACGTCGAGGTGCGCGAGCTCGGTGCGGGTGCCCTTCGCCCACGCCGTGACGCGCATCAGCGGGTACATGTTCAGGTTCCCCGCGTCGTCCTGCGGCGTGATCGGGATGCCTTCCGCCGCGAACCAGCCCTTCGCCGCGTCGTAGGCGACGGCCTGGGGGCCGGGGACGGGGGCGTCCGCGGGCATGTAGAGGCCCTTGAGGCCCTGACCGGGGGCCAGGGTGGCGCCGAACAGCGCGGTCGCGTGGGCCCAGAAGTCGGTCTTCGAGGCGCTCTTCGAGTTGATGGAGCCGGTGGCGTCCGCGACGGCGCCGTAGGTGACGTCCACCTCGGCCCCGGTCAGCACGCGCGGCGAGCCGGTCGGGTTGCGCCGGACCACCTGGGCGTGGAGGACGTTGTAGGGGGGCAGGATCGAGAAGATCGAGTACTCGCGGTCCATGCAGTGCATGCCGAGGTCGTTGACCGCGAGCACCCGGGTGTCGGCCACCCCGGTCCCGCCGCCACCACCCCCGCCGCCCCCGCCCCCCCCACCCTCCCCGCCCTCGCCGCGGTCCTGACCGCTGTCCTCGCCCCCGGCCCCGCCGCCGCCGCAGCCGGAGAGGCCGGCGAGGCCGGCGAGGCCGAGGATCGAGAGGAGGAGGGCGACCGGGAACCTGGAACGTCCGCACCGCATCATGGGAGGGCCTCGCAACGGATCGATGTCCGTCGATCCTATGGAGGCCGCCGGGGTCCGTCCGGATACCGCAGGCATCGATCTCCGTGGATGTCGGACGCGTCCGACGCGACCCACCGTCCCCGTGGATCCGATCCGCTCCGATGGGGGCTGCTTCCGAGGGCCGCGCGACAGGCGAGCAGCGACGCCCGCGACGGAGCCGACCGGACGGAGGCGCGCGCGCCTCGCGCGCCGAGGGTCCCGCCCGGAGGGGCACGGTTGCCGCTGGACGACCGCTCCGCCTAGACTCTCCCTCATGGCCACGGCCGCCGAGATCGACGACGCCTTGACGCGCACGTTTCATCCGGCGTTGATCGAAGTCGGGTTCGAGCGCGTGGATCGGCGCAGGTGGGTTCGAAGCACCCGCCTCCCCATCCGCGACGTGTTCGAGATGGGCTCCCTGAAGAGCGGGACGCTGACGCCCATCTGGGGCGTGTCCCTCGACTTCGTCCCGCACGTGTCCGGCAGTCGGGACGTCCGCTGGCACCGCACGGCGAAGACGGCCCGATTCGACCTCCGGTTCGACCCCGTGGACTCCTTCGAGCGGAACACCCCGGAGGCGGAGGCGTGGTCCGTCTTCCCCCCCTTCGAGCCCGTGGCCGTGGTGACGAAGGCCCTGACGAACCTGGCGAAGCTCGCGATTCCGGAGGCCCTGCGGTTCTGGAGTCGGCTGACGACCGTGGCCGACGTGCCCGAGGCGATCCGTCAGAAGAAGGAGAGGCCGACGGTGCGCTTCGGATTCGAGAACTACGTGCAGGAGCCCCTGGCCGAAGCGTTCGTGTCCGCAGCCCTGGGGGATGCCCGGGCCGTCGGGCTCCTGGACGCGTACGTGTCCCGCTACGAGGTGGATCCGCAGGCCGCTGCGCAGTTGCGTTCGCGTCTCGGCGACCTCCTGGCGAGCCGTCCCGCCCCCCCCTGACGTTCCTTCCCCCGGTCACGGATGCCCAACCCGCGCACTCCTGCCTGCGAATCCGCGCGGAAGAGGGGAGAAGCCAGGGGCGCCGGGGACACCGTCGGCAAGGTGGGGCGGATCCTCATGCCGTGGCAGCCAGCCCTGGCGTCGGCGCCATGAACCCATCGTGGGCAGGAGGGCGCGGGCCACCAGCGTCCGACGCGCCGGGCAGGACCTCTTCACGGGGCTCGACCGGAGTGGCAGACTGGCGCAACCATGGCCGTCCGCATCCCGCCTCAACGCGAAGGTCGACCGTGGGAGCCGTAGTTCAAAGTCCGCCGTTCGAGCGCTGGGTCCAGCATCTCTTCGACCACCCGGTGACGAAGCCAGCGTGGTACTGGAGTGAGGATGCGGATCGAGTCCAGATGTCTCCGCGCCTCCTGGTGGCGCACACGACCCGCCTCTTTCAGGCCTCGGGCGCAGACCTGCTCGCCTACGCGGACGACCAGATGAACCAGGGGCTGTGGTTCCTCATCTCCACATCGGAGGAGCTCGTCGCGCTCCGCGACGCGGAGGTTCCGCTGGGGGAGCGAGTCGCGTGCATCCGTTCGATCCCGACCTTCTTCGAGCGGGTCTTCGCCGCCCGATGCACACCCCACCTGTCTCACCGCGACGAGAAGGGCGCATCGCCCCTGAACCTCGTCTGCTACATGTGGTGGGACATCTTCCCGATCTACGGTCGACCCGATGATCCTTCCAGCAGCCCGATCGATTCGGCTTGCCTGGACGCAATGGAGCGTTGCCTTGCCCTCGCGTCCGTCGCGTGCCAGGAGAGCGCGCTGCACGGCCTCGGGCACTGGGTGCTCTACTACGCGGAGCGTTGCTCGAAGGCCGTGGACGCGTTTCTGGATTCGCAGCCAGAGCTTCCTGCCGCCTTGGTCGAGTACGCGAGAAGCGCCCGCGAGGGCGCGGTCCTGTAGCCCGATGCTTGCGCATCGGACCCGAGGGGGCGCCCGACCGATGCTCCTGGCCGCGCCGATCGCAATCGCCCTGTCGGCCTGTACAGGACGGTGGGATCCCCGTCGCAACTGCGACCCGCCGTACCTGGGACCCGTGGAAGGCGTCGCGTACGCGAGCTACTTCGGTCGCGGCCCTGGCTATGACGTATGGATCGACGTCGCCGAGACGTCCGAGAGCCCAACGATCATCCTCAGGCGCGTCAATCCGCACGGGGTTCTCGGCTCGAAGGAGCCCATCCGTGGGTGGTGGTGTCGCACATCCAAGATCGCTCGACTGCGCAATCCCGATGACGGCCACGAGCGTCTCGCCGGCCTCGAGACGGTCGAGCGCGGGCGGCTTCGGCTCAGCGACTTCGCCGAGGAGGACATCCTCCTCTTCCGTGTCCGGTAGACTCGATCCCTGACTTCAGGGCAGCGCCCCTCCCCTCAGCCGAAGGCACGACTTCGGAGTGTGCCCATGCCTGGCTTCGAGATCCGCGATCGGGACGGCAAGGGCAGCCTTTCCATCGCGTACGACGGCACCGACGAGTGGCCGGTCGTGCTATCGGGTCCGGGGCTGACCGCCCGGCATCGCGCATACGCGTACAGACCGCACGGCGGCTTCGACCGCATGTTCGAGGAGATGGCCGCGGCTTGGCGGGGCTGGGAGGGAGAGAAGGTGTGGCGAAGCCTGGAGAGCGAGCTGAGCCTCGTCTGTACGCATGACGGTCTCGGACACGTAACGATCATGGTCCGATTGCAGATGGACTTGGGGGCGGAGTGGAGCGCGGAGGGAACCCTCGTCCTGGAGGCGGGGCAGCTGGATGCTCTGGCGCGGGCCGCGGCCGAGTTCCTCGACGAGTCCCCGTTCGGGAGCTAGGCACTCGGGGAAGTCCGCCGTCGTGCCGGTGAACCTGGCGTCGGGCCGGCGGACGGCGCGGCACGGCGTCTCGCACGATGGCGTCGAGTTTCCGTTACCTGCTTGCACGCCCTCAGCCGATCCCCGCACGTCCCCTTGGGCATCGCAGGGGGACGACGCCTCGAGACCGAGGCTACGGACCCGGAGCAAACTCCATCAGCAGGATGCCGGGGTCACCCACGTACGCCTCCGTGAACTCCGTGAACGAGCGCGCGACGATCTTCACGCCTCCATCCGCCCACATGCACACCGGGCTCGGGGCGTCCGGGTCGCTCAAGAGGCGGATGGCGTACCAGAAAGCGTCGATCAGGATGTCGCAGAAGATGAAGTACCGGGCGGCCTCGACGTCGCTGAACGGGTGTTTCGCCGACGGGTAGCAGGTGGCGGCCGGCTGGATCCGATCCAGCCCCCAGAAGTGGGTACAGCACGGGTCGGTCTGGTCGGGATGCATCCCGTTGACGGCGAGCAGATACGCACGGAAGTCGGGAGGAAGCCGCACGCCGTACCGGCTCTCGAACGTCTCGATCTCCGCGACGGTGGCGCCCGGGCGGATGCCCCCGGATACGGCCCACGCGTGGATCAGGGCTTGGACGTGGCGGCTCGGGGGCACGACTCGACTGTAGCCCAGACGAGAGGAGCCGCTTGGAGGCGCCCGACCGCCCCCGGGTCTCGCTGGACGCGGCGCAACGCAGTCACTCTCCGGAGACCGGGCTCCGTCGCCGGCCGCGGTCGTCCCCGGTTCGCGGAGGCGTTCGGAGACCGCGCTCCGTCGCCGGCCGCGGTCGTCCTCGGTACGCGGAGGCGTTCGGAGACCGCGCACCGTCGCCGGCCGCGGTCGTCCCCTGTACGCGGAGGCGTTCGGAGACCGCGCTCCGTCGCCGGCCGCGGAAGCGGACGTGACGACCGCGTGTCAGCAGACACGCGGAGGAACGGCCCGAGGACGAGGAGGCTTGGCGACGAGGCCGAGGGGAACCCCGGCGCGTCCGCGCCGCGGTTCCCGCGCACCCCGGCCGCCGACGGTCGCGGTCGTCCCGTCAAAGCCCGGCGCCGATCTCGGCGAGGAAGAGGGTGGGGTCGAGCGGCTTCCCCGTCGCGTCGGCGAGGTGGTCGTTCCAGGACCGGCGCGACCCCGGGGCGAAGAACCGGTCGCGGAGGAACGAGCCCGCGGCGGGGTTGTCCACGAGGCCGCGCCCCGTGGTCGAGGCCACGTGCTTCGACAGCTGGGACGCCGTGCACTCCCCCATCAGGTAGGCGTGGTAGTAGACGGGTGCGGTGGCGAGGTGGATCTTCGCGGCCCAGTCGGGCGCGCGGCGCCCCTCGGGCCGCTTCACCTTCTGGTAGCGCTCCACCAGGTCCCACCACAGGCGGTCGAGGTCGCGCTCGGGATCGGCGTAGAGCGCGCGCTCGAACCGCACCATCACCTGGACCCACCGCGCGAAGACGAGCATGCCCTCGGAGAAGGCGGGGGCGGCGGCGCGCGCGACGTCGCGCGCCTCGTCCGGGGAGAGGCCGAGGACGGGCACGAGCCACGCGGGGTCCTTCGAGAGGCGCCCGAACAGCATGGCGATGGCCTCGGTGCTGCTCGTGTGGGGCGGCCGACGGAGGATCCAGGGCAGCGCCCGGTCGATGCAGAGGTCGTAGATGGCGTGCCCGTACTCGTGCAGCATCGTGCCCATCCACCGCTCGTTGGGCACCACGTTGCACAGGACGCGCACGTCCCCCTTGCGGTCGATGTGGGTGCAGAAGGCGTGCTGGCACTTGCCCGGGCGCGGCGCCAGGTCGCTGCGGTCGATGGCAGGGCCCACGTCGAGCCCGAGGGCCTGGTAGGTGCGGCGCGTCAGCGCCACCAGGTCGCGCTCCGCGAACAGCCGGTCGAAGGAGGGGCGGCCGGTCTCGGGGGCCTCCTGGAAGAACGGGTCCTCGAGGTGCCAGGGACGCAGGGCGTCGGGGGCGACCTTGAAGCGCTTCGACAGCCGCGCGTCGAGCTCCGCCTTGTACGTGCCGAACGCGCGCTCGGTGCCGAGGTCCATCCGCATGAGGAAGCCGTCGAGCCACTCGGGCGTGATGTCTTGCCGCGAGAGCTCGAGGGCGTAGTGGTCGGCGAACCCGAGCGCCCGCGCGACGGCGTTGCGCAGCCGCGCGAGCTCGCGCACGTCGGCCGCCACGGCCGCCCCCACCTCCTTGCTCGCGCGCCACGCCTCCTCGCGCAGGGCGACGTCGTCGCTCTCCTTGAGCAGCTTCGTGATCTCGTTGTCGGGCACGTCGCGCCCGCGCACCCGCCCGCGGACGGTCGCGTACCGCTCGCCGACCTTCGCCTGGAGCGCGACGATCCTCAACCGCTCGGCCTTGGGTCCCTGGAACGGCAGGAGGTCGTTGCGCAGGACGCGCAGCGACCGGGCGAGCACCGGGTCCTCGACGCCCTCGGCCAGCGATCGCTCGATCCGGGCGAAGCCCTCCGCGTCGCCGCAGGCGGCCTCGACGGCCTCGCAGGCCGCCTGGTAGCGCTGGGTCGTCTCCGGGCCCGCGGCGAGGTTGGCGCTCCACCACGCGAGGGAGCGCTCCTGGTGGAGGGGCTCCAGGCGCTCCGTCCATGCGGTGACGACCTTCTGGGCAGCGCGGTCCGGCATCGCGACCTCCGAGGATCGCGGAAGTGTACGCAACCCCGCCCCCAGGCGCCGCCCCCGGCGCCCCCTCGCATCCTCCACCCCGCACCACCCGCGCCGGCGCGGCCCCATGGAAAGGGCGTCGCGAGGCACGGGCCCCCGCGACGCCGGCACGCACACGAGAGAGCGTCGCCCGTCCCCCGCCAGGGCCGGACGACCGACACCCGCCCCGCAGGATCGCGGAGCGGGCGAGACGGGTCAGTTGCTGCGGGCGGCGACCGGGTTGAGCCAGCCGCCTTCGCCGCCGCCGGGGCCGATGTCGATGCCGAAGACGATGAAGAGCTGCATGATGTTGGACGGCTCGGTCAGGCCGAACAGCGGGGCGATGTCGAGGTGGGTGCGGTTGTTGAACCGGATCTGGAAGCTGGGCCCCAGGTAGAACGTCTCTTCCACGTCGTCGCGGTTCGTGTTGACCGTCGCCCGCTCGTACTGCGCCTCGACGCCCACGGAGAAGCGCTGGTCCACCACCGTGTAGGAGAGCGCAGCCGTCGCGCCGAGGACCTCCTCCTCCTCGCCCGAGAGCTCGCGCTCGTAGGTGAGGTTGACGCCGTACTGCCAGCGACAGGCGAGGTCGTCGGAGAGCAGGAGCTTCGCCTCGACGACGTCGGGCTCGTCCACGGCGTCGTGGAGCTTGTACTCCAGGTACAGCGTCGGGTTGAGGGGCAGGCAGTCCCAGTCCGCGAAGGCGTACCGGACCTCGATCTGGGTCTCCTTGAAGTGGAGGTCCCGATCCGGGGTGTCCTCGAAGTTGAGGTAGAAGTCGAGCATGAACCGGTGCGGGAGGCCGATGCCGATCTCCTCCTGGAACAGGTGCCGGTCGCCTTGGCCCTTCTTGCGGTACCGCCCCCGATACCAGCTCTCGAACTCGATCTGGTAGGGCGGCAGCACGTAGCTGCGCACGCGAGCCCAGCGGCGGTCCGTCGTCCACTCCGGCTGGCGATAGGGGCCGAGGCGGGTGTCCTGGGCGAGCCCCGTGGGAGACCACCCGCCTCCGTACGGGTACTGCGGCTGCGCGAACGTCACCGGGGGGGGCGGCCCCGACGGGGTTCGACTGCCGTACACGGTGACCCCCGGCGCCGGCGTGGGCTGCGGCGGCGGAGGCGGCGCCGGGTCGTCGAGGCGATAGGCCGCCAGCGGCACGGCCGCGACGCCGACGGACGCCGGCACGGCGCTCGTGATCGCCTGCGCGTCCTCTCGCGCCCCCACCTCGATCGGGTCGGCGAACGCGGCGGGCGCCGAAAGCGCCACCGCGCCGAGCCATCCGCCGACCACGAGACTCCTGAGCGTCTGCATGAACGGTCCCTCCCAGGACGGACGCGGCACGACGCCGCGACGGGGGAGGAAGCGCCGCCGTGACGGGGACGGTTCAGGGATCCGGGACGGCCAGCCGTCCCCACTCGAGGCGTACGACCGCGGCGTACTTCGCCCCGCGCGCGTACGCGAGGGCGAGGTCGAGCGCGGAGAGGCACGCGAGGCGGCGCTCGGCTCCCCCCTGGACCTCGAGGAGCAGCCACGGGCTGCGGTCCGACGGCGGCCGCGAGCGCCCGAGCAGGTCGCCCGCGAGCGCGACTCGGCCGTCGGCGCCGCACGTCCCGACGCCGTCCGGGGATCTCCCCGGGGCGACGCCCGCAAGCCCGCTCGGGAGCCCCCCGTCGGCCCGCGCCCGCCACCATCGGACGACCGCTCCGGGGATGGGTCCTGCCCCCGCGCCAAGCCCTTCTGCGGGCCCCGCCCCACCCGTGTCCGCCGGCCCCCCCTCGCCCCCCTCGCCCCCCGACTCCCCCCGCCGGCGATCGCCACCCGTACGCCCTCGCACGATCTCGAGGTCCACGCGCCCGGGGATCCACGTGTGCAGGAGCCCGAACCGCCCTCCGGCGGGATCATCGACCCGTCCGGGTCGCACGACCCCGCGCCGCTGATTCAGCACGATCGCGGTCCACTCGGAGAGCCGCGGCGCGACGGCGCCTTCGGCGGCGAGGTCGTCCGCGAACGGGGCGGGGAGGGGCAATCCCGCGGCGAGGCGCCCCGGCAGCGTCCCTGGGGCCGGCGCGAACGCTTCGAGCCGGGGGAGCCCGCGGGCACGCAGGCACTCGCGCCATCGCGCGTGCTCCCACGCCAGGCTCCAGGGCGCCGGCGCCCCGGGCC
>CAZJJQ010000055.1:8699-11713 GCA_964546345.1 uncultured Planctomycetales bacterium | reverse complement strand
CACGCGCGCGCAACTTCGATGCGTGCGGTCTGAGCGGACCAGCGGAGACAAACTGTACTATGATTGGAGCGCAGAATTTGACGGAACGCCAATCATCGTCACCCCCGACGACGGTAGCTTGGACGCGCACGAGCAGGGTCATGTGGACGTCGCGGAGAAGGTGGCAGCGGACTACAACGCCAAGGAGAAGGAGAAGGAGGTGTCGGAGGAGGGGGCTGACGAGAGGAATAGGCTGGACAAGGTGGAGAGGAATGAACTCGCGCGAGAGTTGCGCGCGGCGCAGCGCGAATATGACAAGTTGACGAAGCACGGAAGTGAGCAGGGGAACTTAAAGTGATGCTTCGGTCAAGCCCTAGGCTGCGGGCTGCGCACCTCTTGATCTGCGTCTGGTCCACGCTGTCTGGATGCGCGAGACGTGAGCCCGCCCGTGCAAGGCCACCGTTGGAGCGCGTGTTGAACCTGGCGAACGCCGGCCTCAAGCTGGGGGTTGCCCGCAGCCAGGATGCATCGAGCTCTGCTACTGAGAAGTACGCCGAGGACACGGTCCGAACTTGGTTCTATCGTTTTCCCCAACGTACGCTTTGCGTCGAAGGGTGGTGCGCATCGCTTGTGCGCCGGGGTCCCCGTTCGGGAGGGACCACGCATTGGGGTGGCCCATTGTGGACTGTGACCATAATCCGGTCGACTTCGCTGGATGGGGATGGCGTGGGCGCCTCTGATGTAGAGGTGTTTGACGTCGATCTCGTACTGAGCGAGTCGTCAACTCGCCGTTGATTCCAAGCCCCATGGTTGCGGGGGTACGGAGTCGGGGGGTACGGAGTCGGGTGATTTTTCCGCAACAGGGAAACCTGAATGGGTCGCGGGCGTCAGAGCGGCAAAGCGGCCTGCCCCGATCGGTGCCTGTCGGAGGAGGTGAAGTGGTCGGTCGCTGGTGGTGACCGGGTCGCGAGGGTCGCGGGCTTCGAGGCCCGGGCCCCGGGCAGGGGTTCCCTCCCCCGGCGCCCCCACCCTCCCGGGGCGGATCGCGTTCCCGGTCCCTCGGCGTCGGGCAGGCGGCGCGGGCCCCGCGTTCGACGTCACCCGCGCAGGTAGACGAGGTCCTTGGCCGCGCGGCCGGGGATCGCGGCGAGGAAGGCGGCGGGGTCGGCATCGGCCTCGGGTGCGTTCGCGCACAGGAGGCCGGCGGTCCGCAGGCGGTCGAGGAGCTCTTCGGGATCCTCGCCGGCGGCGCGCAGGGCGTAGGGCCAGATCTGGATCACGGCGCCGCGGAAGGCGGGATGCGAGAGCGTCGTGCGCATGCCGCGCAGGATGGAGAGCTCGGCCCCCTGGGCGGCGATGCGCGCGAAGTGGAGCTGCGCGCGGCGGCGGTCGGCGAGCTCGTCGATCGTCGTCATGGGGACCGTGACGCGGACGCGGTCCTCGACGCCGGGGACGGTGCGGTGGTCGCCGCCGTCGCGGGGGGAGACCCAGAGGCTCGTCGTCCCGACACGGTCGCCGAGGGCGGTGTGGAGGGGGACCACGTTGCGCCAGCGGCAGTGACGCGCGTTGAACGCGAGGATCTCCTGGTTGCGGGCCTCGGGCTCGACGGCGAGCACGGTGCCGTCGGGACCGGCGACCTCGGCCATGTGGACGGACGCGAGCCCGATGCCGGCGCCGACGTCGATGGTGGTCATGCCCGGCGTGACGCAGGCGCGCACGAGCGCGAGGACGGGCGCGTGCCAGCGGCCGCCGAGGAACTCGGAGCGCGAGGCGCAGCGGCGCAGCAGGTCCACGCGGAAGGGCGCGCCGCAGACCTCGAGGTCGGTGCGGTGGGCGCGGGTGCAGAGGCGCTCCGCGGCGAGCCGGAGGGCGGGGACCCGGGCCGCGAAGCGGTCGCAGGTCGGCGAGGCGACGCGCTTGACGACGCTCAGCCACCACCGGCGGGGGACGCGCACCCACCAGGGCAGGGTGTGCCGAGGCGCCACCAGCGCCCCCGGGGGGAGCGTGGGGGCCGTCGGGGGCCGTCGGGCGGGCGCGACCTCCATGATGCGGGGAGTCTACCGGACCCCAGGTCGGTATGCTCGCCCCCGGTGCATCCCGTCCGCCGCTACGGTCCCGCCGTGCTGTTCGCCTGCGCGATCCTCGCCATGTCGGGGCCTTGGGCCTCCGGCGAGCAGACGGGCGCCGTGGCGCAGCCCTGGTTCGAGGCCCTCGGGCTCTCGCCCCAGGCCGCGGAGGTCGCGCACAAGATCCTGCGCAAGGTGGGCCACTTCACGGCGTACGGGGCCTTCGCCTGGGTGGCCTTCCGCGCCGTCCGCGGCGACCGCCCGGCCTCCCCGCGCGGCGCCGCCCGCGCCTGGACGCTCGCCCTCGCGCTGGCGTCCGTGGATGAGACGCTTCAGCTGCTCTCCGCCGAGCGGGGGGGCTCCGCGTGGGACGTCGCGCTCGACGCCGCGGGGGCCGCGACCGTGCTCGCCGTGGTGGTCTGGCGCCTCCTCCGCGCCCGTCGCGGGAGGGGGCCGGCTACGGCCGCACCGAACGCACCCGGAGGATGACCGAGCGCGCGCCCTCGGTCCCCGGCACCGGGATCAGGAGGAGCAGCGTCTGGCGCTCGCCGAGGCCCGCGGTCCCCGTGGCGACCTCCGTCTGGTGGTGGGGGAGCGAGACCGCCGGCGCCTCGCCCGGCACGCCCGGCGGCTTCCACGCCTCGGTGCGGTCGATGCGCGCCAGGGTCGCGCGCACGTGCAGGCGCGCGAGGGCCGTGCCGACGACGACGGGGCGCAGGGAGATCACCAGGCCCTCCTCGACGGTCCCGTTGACGGGCAGCGTGGCCGTCGAGCCGTCGGCCCGGCGGACGATGCGGAAGTCCTCGACGAGGGCCCGCGTGCGGATCGCGTGCGCGGTGACGAGCTGGGTGTGGCGGGCGGCGAGGCGGGCGTCGAGCCCGTAGAGGCCGGTGCCCTCGGCGGACGCCGGGATCCTCTCCCCGAGCTTGGCCGCGGCCGCCGCCTCCAGGGGGTAGAGGCGCTGCTCGG
>CAZJJQ010000055.1:2712-8599 GCA_964546345.1 uncultured Planctomycetales bacterium | reverse complement strand
CCACGTCGGGCCGCACCCCGACCAGCACCACGAGGTCCGGGTGCGTGCCGCCCCCGGGGTCGCCCGCGGCGCCGGTCTCCCGGAAGGGGTTGCCGAGCCCGAGGAGGACCAAGGCCCCCGCGTGCGGCACCCGCCGGTCGGCCTCGAGCGCCTGGGTGAGAAAGGTGGGCAGCCGCACCCACTTCGTCGCGCGGGGGGCGAGCCGCGGGCGGTCCGGGCGGCGCACGGTGGCGACCACGGAGAGCGCCGCCTCCCGCTCCCTGCCGGGCAGGTCCTCCGCGTACAGGTCGAGGTCGAGGCCGTAGGTGGCGTCGCGGTCCGGGATCTCGACGGGGGGCACCTCGCCCTCGGCGTTGAGGGGGCACTGGCGGGTGGGCTCGCTCACCCGCACCCGGGCGCCGTGCCGACCGACGAGGCGCACCGTCGCCTGGGAGAGGAGCCGGAGCTTGTCGGAGGAGGACAGGAGCAGGTCCGCCTCCGACATGCGGCGCCCGCGCGTGACGATGGCCGAGGTGCTCTCGCCCGGGGCCGCGTTGGCGTCGAGCAGGCGGACCACGTCGGCGAGCCCGCCCGGCGCCGCGCCGAGGACCCGGACGTCCACGAGCACCGCGGGGGGAGAGGCGGGGAACCGGGCCACCAGCGCGTCCACCGCGCGCAGGACGCCGCTCGTGTGCTGCACGATGAGCAGGTCGTCGTAGCGGTCGAGCAGGCGGTCAGCGCCCGTGAACGAGCCCGGCGCCAGCTCGTCCCGGACGGCGCGCTCGAGCCAGCGGGCCCTGCGCAGCGTGCCGGGGCCCACCGTGGCGGGGATCCCCTTGCTCGTGAATCGGTTCCCCTTGCCGTCGGGGGTGGGGTCGGGGGGGATCGCGGCGTCGTAGAACCGGACGGGGGCGCCGTCGTCGGAGCGGGACGCGAAGATGCGGCCCAGCAGCGAGAAGAACTCCGACCTCCAGGCCTTCGCCGCCGCCGCCGCCTCGGGGCTCCGCTCGGCCGGGACGGTCAGGCCCTCGTCGAGGGGGATGCCCTTCTCCTCGCACGTCTTGAGGGCGCGCTCGAGGAGGATGACGAGCTCGCGTCGCACCTCGGCGAGGTCGGCGTAGAAGTCGCTCTCGTCGATCCGGGCGATCGCGTCGCGGAAAGAGCGCGCGGCGGTCGGGGCCTTGCCGTCGCGGAGGTCCTTCATCCCGGTCCGGCGCAGGGCCGCGACCACGCTCGAGAGGCGCCCGTAGTCCACCACCCGGTTGCTGGCGACGAAACGGATCGCCTGGCGCAGCAGCTCGCCCCGGTCCGCGTGGCCCCCGACCTCCTCGAGGAGCGCGACCGCGCGCTCGTCGGCCGGGTTCTTCGCGAGCGCGTCGATCAGGCACGCGCGCGCCTCCTCGTAGCGTCGGGCCGCGACGTGCGCCTGCGCGGCGTCCACCAGCCGTGCGGCCGCGTCGATGCGGGCCTGCTGCTCGAGGCGCACCTGCTCGGCGCGGCGGACCTCCTCCTTCGAGCGTGCCTCCTCCTGCGCCGCCGCGGCCGCCGCCTTCGCGCGGATGCGCTCCTCGATGCGGGTCCGCGCCTCCTCCTTCGCCGGGAGCGGGGCCTCGGGGTCCTGCTCGAGCCGCTTGAGCGCGGCCATGGCGTCGTCGTCGCGTCCGAGCGCGAGCAGACAGCGCACCTCCCCCAGGCGCGCCTCCGCCCGGGTGGAGGGCGTCGCCGCCGGGTCCACGGCGACGGCGCCGAAGACCGCCAGCGCGGCCTTCGGATCGCGGGAGGTCTTCTCGAGGAAGAGGGCACGGGGGAGGGAGGGCGGCTCGTCGTCCGCGCGCGCCGTTCCCCGCGCGAGGCCGGCCGTGAGGAGGAGCAGCACGAGCGCCAGGGCGCGATGGCGGCGACGGGCCGGGGCGGGGGCGGGGGACATGCGGCGGGGATCGTACCCGTCCGGGGGGGAATCCCGGGATCCGGGGGCCTCCCGACACGCCGACGTCCCGCCGCCCGCTCCGTGACCTGCCGCGGCGCTCGCGCGAGATGTATACGTATGAACCCCATGCACGCCTTGGACACGCGCTTCACCCGCGCCGACTACGACCGCCTCCCCGAGGGCTTCCCGGCCCAGCTGGTCGAGGGCTTCCTCGTGAAGGAGCCCGCACCCTCGTACGGCCACCAGTGCTTCGCAAGCAGGCTCCACCAGCGCCTCCTGGCGCTCGTGGGGCCCGAACGTGCGCTGCAGGCTCCCTCGGACGTCGGCATCGACGAGTGGAACGTCTACCAGCCCGACCTCCTGGTCCTGCGCACGCCGCCCTCCTTCGAGGTCCGCGACGTGGGCATCCCGTTGCTCGCGGTCGAGATCCTGAGTCCCTCCACCGCGCGCCACGACCGCGTCGTCAAGCGCCGCCGGCTCCTGGCCGCCGGGGTCGAGGAGGTGTGGATCGTCGATCCGCCGAAGCGGACGGTCGAGGTCTACGACGCGAGCGGGGTGCGGTCGGCGACGGGCGTGGAGGCGTTGGCCTCCCGTGCGTTGCCCGGCTTCACCGTCGTCCCCGACGAGCTCTTCGCGCCGCCGAAGTAGGGAGCCGCCCTCCGGGAAGCTCCGCCGAAGTCGAGGCCTCGCGAGCGTACACTCCCGCTCTCCCCGTCGGAGCCTCCATGGACCTCGTACGCGAGTTCGTCCGCGACAAGACCGCGGCCCACCGGCTCATGATCGTCGCGTTCCTGCTGCTCGGGGTCTCGCAGTTCTTCCCGTACATGGACGATCAGGTGCTCGCCTGGTGGCGCACCGACGGGACGTGGATCTGGAACTACCACCACAACGGCGTGCCTCCGGGCACCGGCTGGGAGCTGCACCCGCACGCGTACGCCGTGCTCGTGATCCTCGCGTTCGCGTACCTGAAGGACGACATCACGACGTCGCCCCTCTTCTCCCGGTGGGGGTGGTGGGCCACCGTGGGCCTCTTCGTCGCCGCCGTCGTGCCCGGCGCGCCGATGCGGACGACGGGCGCGGCGATGGGGGGCATCGCGGTGCTGCTCGCCCTCGCCGCCGCGTTCCTCCACCGGGCCGAGGCGGCTCGGGCCGCACGCGCGCGGGCGGCTGCGGATGCCGCTCCTCGCGCTCCGGCCGCATGACGCCCCCCGCGGCGCCGACGCCCGACCCCCGCCTCGCCGGTCGCTTGCCCACGGCCGTCACCGTGGAGCACGGTGGGGTCCGCGTGCGGTGGACCGCCCTGCGCGACCTCCGACTCGTGCACCCGTTCTTCGAGGACACGATCGCGAAGGCGCGCGCCTTCCCGGAGAACCGGCCGCCGACGGTCACCGACGCGGACGCGCTGGTCGAGGCCGCGGCTCTCCTCCCGCCCCCGCCGCCCCCGACCTTCCTCTTCCACGTCTCCCGATGCGGATCGACGCTGCTCACCCAGCAGCTCGCCCTCGACGATCGGTGCATCGTCCTCTCCGAGGCGCCCGTCCTCGACGCGTGCCTGCGCCTTCACCTCAGGTCGCCGGGCGTGGTGTCCGAGGAGAGGGGCGACCGCCTGTTCCTCGCGGCGCTCGCGCTGCTCGGACGACCGCGATTCCCGGCGGAGTCGCTCCTGTTCGTGAAGGCCGACAGCTGGCACGTGCACTTCCACGGGCGGCTGCGCCGGATGTTCCCCGACGCGCCGATGGTGCTGCTCCACCGCGAGCCGTCCGCCGTGCTCGCGTCGCACCGGCGCCAGCCGGGCATGCATGCGGTGCCGGGGATGATCGAGCCCGAGGTCTTCGGCTTCGACGCGGAGGATCGCGCGGAGATCCTCCCGATGCCGCACCTCGATCGCGTGCTGCGGACGTACTACGAGCGCATGGGCTCCATCCTCCAGGGCGATCCGCGCACCCACGCGCTCGGCTACGTCCCCGACGGCGCCGCGTTGTTCCAGCGCTTCGGCGCGCTCGTCGGCCACGAGCCCCCGGCGGCGCTCGCGGAGCGGCTGGCCGAGCGGAGCCGCTTCCACGCGAAGCGACCGGGGCAGGCCTTCGAGGAGCCTCCCATCCCGGCGGCGCCCGTGCCCGTCTCGGCGCGGACGCTCGCGGCGTACGGGGCATTGCTCGAGGCGGCGAGATCGCGCGTGCGCCCGGGAGGGGAGCCCTGACGGCCGACCCGGGGCGGGCCGATCGCGGGGTTTTCCGCGCGGAGGGGGGAAGGATCCGCAACGGGGGGCCGGGGGGGGGCCGGAAGGCGACGTAAGTCCCGTGGGCATCCCGGAGGGAGGGCCGTCCCGACCCGGCACGCGACTTGCCCCTCCCCCCGCGTCCGGAGGTGTGCCATGGCCTACACGAAGCTGACGTTCGGGGACGCGGCGCGATCGAAGATCCTCCTCGGAGCCACCGCGCTCGCGGACGCGGTCCGGCCCACGCTGGGGCCCAAGTCCCGCAGCATCCTCATCGAGCGCAAGTGGGGGGCGCCGCAGGTCTGCAACGACGGCGTCACCATCGCAAAGCTCGTGCACCTGCAAGACCCCGAGGAGAACCTCGGGGCGCAGACGCTCCGGCAGGCCGCCGAACGGACCGGCGACGCGGTCGGCGACGGCACGACCACCTCGACGGTCCTCGCGCACGCGCTCTTCGCCGACGGGCTGCGCAACGTCGTGGCCGGGGCGTCCGCCGTGGACGTGAAGCGGGGGTTCGAGCGGGGCGTCAAGGCGGCGGTGGAGGCGCTGAAGGCGCTCTCGCGCCCCGTCGCGAACCGGCAGGAGAAGGTGCACGTCGCCACGATCTCGGCGCACAACGACCCCGTGATCGGCGAGATGGTCGCCGACGCGATCGAGCGCGTCGGGGGCGAAGGGGTCACCTCGCTCGAGGAGGCGAAGGGCACCGAGACCACGCTCGAGGTGGTCGAGGGCATGCAGCTCGACCACGGCTATCTCTCGCCCTACTTCGTGACGCGGCCCGAGAAGATGCAGGCGGTCCTCGACGGCCCCCTGATCCTCCTCGTCGAGAAGCGCATCAGCACGACGGCGGACCTCATCCCGCTCCTCGAGCAGATCGTCAAGCACGGGCGACCCCTGCTGATCGTCGCCGAGGACGTGGACGGCGACGCGCTCGCGACCCTCGTGGTGAACAAGCTGCGGGGCACGTTCCTCTGCTGCGCGGTGAAGGCCCCGGGCTTCGGGGACCGCCGCAAGGCGATGCTCGAGGACCTCTCGATCCTGACGGGCGCCAAGGTGGTCACCGAGGAGCTCGGGCGCAAGCTCGAGAGCGTGGCGCTCGCGGACCTCGGCTCCGCGAAGAAGGTGGTCGTGGACCGCGAGACGACGACCCTCGTCGGCGGGGCGGGCGATCCGACCGCGATCCGGGGCCGCTGCGAGGAGCTGCGCGCCCAGATCAAGGACACAACGTCCGACTACGACCGCGAGCAGCTCGAGAAGCGGCTCGCGAAGCTCTCGGGCGGCGTGGCCGTGATTCGCGTGGGGGCGCCGTCCGAGGCGGAGATGAAGAACCGGAAGGAGGCGTTCGAGGACGCCATCTCCTCGATGAAGGCCGCCGTCGCCGAGGGCATCGTGCCCGGGGGCGGGCTCGCGCTCCTGCGGGCGATCGGGGCCGTCGAGGCCGAGATGGGCGAGGCCGAGGGCGACGAACGCACGGGCCTCAAGATCCTCGCGAAGGCCCTCGAGAGCCCGGTGCGGCGCATCGCCCTCAATTCGGGCGCCGACGAGGGCATCGTCGTCGAACGGCTGCGGGCCGGCACCGGAAGCCTCGGCTTCGACGCCGCCAAGGGCGTCTACGGCGACCTCTTCCAGGCCGGCATCATCGACCCGACGAAGGTCGTCCGGGTCGCGCTCGAGAACGCCGTCTCGGTCGCCGGGATCCTGCTCCTGGCGGAGGGGACGCTCACCGAGATCGAGGAGAAGAAGGACCGCGTGCCCCCGCCGCC
>CAZJJQ010000055.1:0-2612 GCA_964546345.1 uncultured Planctomycetales bacterium | reverse complement strand
CAGACGATGCGCATGGGGGCACGATGCCACGCGGGGTCCGGAGCGGAAGGGCGCGTCGGGCACCCAAGGGACTCGAATCAGGCCACCCCTCCCCCCCCGGGGCCCCGGCTCACCGGCGCTTCGCCAGGCGGAGGGTCACGGGCGTGGGGTGACGTTCCGCTAGGATCAGCGTGACGTGATCCGTCCATGCGGGAGCCGAACTTGCCCGAGGTGAAGATCAGCTTCAAGATCGATCGGTCGGTCTGGAACGAACTCCGGGGACAGGCCTCGGAGTCCCACCAGAGCGTCTCCGACCTTCTCAACGAAGCGATCCGCGACTACCTCGCCCGTCGGCGCGTCCGACCGGACGTCCTGCGGCACCTCGAGGCCTCGATGCGCGAGCACGACGACCTGGGGCGCCGGCTTGCCCGCTGATCGGCTCCCCGCCGTGGATCGGTCGGCGGAGAGCGGACCCGCGCAGGGCGACCCGAGCGGACTGGCACCGCCCACGGCGGAGTCCCAGCCTAGGCATCCCCGTCTCGCCGCGTGGGCGCCGTGGGTGATCGGCGCGCTCTGGATCGGGCTGGTCGCCGTCGGCGCGGCATGGGCGAGGGAGCCCCTCGCACGACGCGAGATCCTCTTCGAAACGCCCGTGAGGATCGCTCCCGGCGTGTCGGTCACGGGGGCCTTCACCCCCGAGGTCGAGGGTCCTTGTGTGATCGAGCTTCGCTTCCACGAGGCGTGGCTCGAGACGGCCAGCGAGCCGCCACGTGGAGGCAAGGTGGCCCTCGAGGCGCTCGGGAGGGATGTGGGTGGAGGATTCGTGTACGGCTCTCCGGCGGCACCGGGCTTCGCGGCCCGGTACGCCGTGAGCCGAGGGGGAGCGTCCGTGCTCGAAGGGGAGACAGGGGACCGTTTCGTAGGCACCCTCGGGTATCGCGGCGTCCGCGTCACGCTTGCGTGGATCGACCGCGCGGAGGTGGCGCCACAAGAGGTGACCGTGCGCATCGATCGGGCCGTGGACGGGCTCCGGCGGTGGGACGCGCGACTCGTCGTCGCCGCAGCGGGGGATCGGATCAGCTACGCATCCCTCGAAGCGCAGCTCCGGGGGGCCGTCGTCCTGCTCGGGGCGCTCGTCTCGTTCGCGCTGGGGGCCCTTGCCTGGGTGCTCTTCGGATCTCGATCTCGACGGAAGGAGCGCATCTCCGGCGGCCCAGCGGACCGGTAGCCGGCCACGCAGGCCGCCGACCGCGGACGGGGCCCGGTCCCCCTACGACGTCCGGTGCCGTGCGCGGCCGCCCTTCGCCTTCTTCTTGCGGCGCGGCACCCGGCGCGGATGGGCGTCGAGGGCGGCGGCCAGCACGCGCGCCGCGGTGGCGGGGTCGTCGCGACCGAGGATGCCCGCGCCGACGGCGATCCGGTCGGCGCCCGCCTCGACGAGGAGGCGCACGTTCTCGGAGTCGATCCCTCCGATCGGGAACACCGGGAGCTTCGCGACGGGGAGCGCCTCCGCGAGGAGGGCGGCGCCTCCCGGCGCACGCGTGAGCGTCTTCGTGGTCGTCGGGAAGCACGGGCCCAGCCCGGCGTAGTCGGCGCCCGCCCGCGGGGCCGCCTCGAGCTCCTGCGCGTCGTGGGTGGACACCCCGATCAGGATCGTCGGCCCGAGCAGCGCCCGCGCGTCGAGCGGGGACATGTCGTCCTCGCCGAGGTGGACGCCGTCGGCGCCCGTCTTCCCGACGAGGTGCACGCGGTCGTTGAGGATCAGCAGCGCGCCGACGGCGTCGCAGAGCGCGCGCAGGCGCTTCGCCCGCTTCACGAACGCCGCGTCGGACAGCTGCTTCTCGCGCAGCTGCACCATCCCGACCCCCGCGCAGGTCAGCGCCCGCCCCACGGCCTCCTCGAAGGGGAGCCGACAGATCGCCTCCGTCGCCACGAGGCAGATCCTCGTCGTGGCGAGCCGTGCGCGTCGGGAGGTGCCGGTGGCGGGCTTCATCGTTTCTTCCAGGGGGCGCCGGGGGTGGCGAGGTCCACCTGGGCCTCCGCGCCGGTGCGGATCGGGAACGCGAGGGTCTTGGCCGCCGGATCGTAGGCGAAGGGCGGCGGAGCCACCCATCCCATGCGGGTGCGCGGCGCGTCCGGGGCCGCGTCCTCCAGGCGGGCGGGCCAGGCGCCGCCGTGGGCCTCCCTCCACGCGCCTATCGCGCGCCGCAGGGTCTCGGCCCGCTCGACGGAGGCGTCCACGTCGCTCGGCTTCACCTGCGAGCCGACGAGCACGCCCACCAGGACCGCCCCCGCGAGGAGGGCGAGCCGGCCCGGCAGGGGGCCGAGGTCGGGCCAGCCGTACCAGCGGCGGACCCCCGCGGCCGCGGCGCCGAAGATCACGATCACGGGCGCGCCGACCCAGCCGATCCACTGGAGCCAGTCCGGGTGCCCGTGATCGTAGCGCGCGATCTCCATGGCGCCCGCGGCGAGGACGAGGGCGAACGCCAGCGTCAGGAGCCGCCGCGCGACGGCGGGCAGGCGCGGGCGCGCCACCTCCAGGGCGAGGAACGCCGCGAGGAGCAGGCAGGCGAGGGTGGCGGTGCTCATCCGGCCGGCGCCCGGGGGGCGCCTTCGGGTGCGGGCGGGGTCGT
>CAZJJQ010000054.1:0-12010 GCA_964546345.1 uncultured Planctomycetales bacterium | reverse complement strand
GCCCGGCGAGGTACTCGGGGAAGGACGCGAGCGGGAGCGACAGCACGGTGGCCTTCAAACGGGTGGCCCGCAGGTACCGCGCCCGCAGGAGGGTGAGGGTGCTCTCCACCTGCGTGGCGGACACGGCGTCGAGCCGGGCCCACAGCTGCCCGTTCCTCAGGTCCAGCGAGACGCCCTCGCGCGACGGCACCGTCGGCCCCAGGACCACCTTGAGGGTGTCGACGAGCGCCTCGACGGGGAAGACCGGGGCCGGTTCGGAGAGCTCGGGGGGCTCCGGGGGCGTGAAGTTCGAGGGGTGGAGGCGCACCTCCGTGCCGCGGCTGTCGGGGACCTTCTCGGCGAGGTCGCCGATGGGCCACCGGTGCAGCCCGAGGGCCCCCTCGGGGGTCGCCGCGTCGAGCGACGGAAGCGGCTCGATCACGGTCGGCGCGACGTCGCACGCCTTCACGGTCACGCGCACGGCGAACGTGACGCCACCGGTGGAGGGGACGAGCGCCCAGGCTCCCGGCGTCAGGTCGAGGGTCGTCGAGACCGTGCGCCCCTCGGCATCAAACGACTCCAGCGGCTCGCCGTCGGCCGTGCGGGTGGAGCGGACGGGCGACACCCCGGCCCACCATCCGTCGATCGCCGTGCGCACCTTCGTCGGGCTCACCGCGATGAACCGCGCGACGTAGGAGAGGCCCTCGTGCGCCTCGCCGACGATCGGATCGGGGCCCTTCGAGTCGGAGGCCACCTCGACGTCATAGTCCTGCATGTACGTGAACTGCCCGCCCCGACGGCCCGCAACCTGCTGCCCGGGCACCCCGACGGTGCGCGCTCCCGTGAGCGGCACGAGCGCCCCGCGCGCGACCGCGCCCGCGAGGCCTTCGGGGCCCGCCGCCGCCGACGCGTCGCCGCGCAGGGCCAGAACGTCCAGGGTGAGCGTGCGGGTCGCCTCGCGTTCGAGCTCGAGCAGGAACGCGGCGACCGAGGCCACCATGGGCCGGGTGGCCCGCACCACCAGGGTGCGGCTGCCCTGCGCCGCGATGGAGAAGCCCTCGGTGCTTTCCCATGCCCCGGGATCCGTGGAGGCCCGAACCAGATCGACGAGCTCGTCCACCGTCCCGAACGCCTTGATCGTCTCCTCTCCCTCGCCCCCGAAGAGCGGGGTCCCCTCGTCGTTCACCATGTCGGGGCGCACGGGGTCGGGGCCCTTCTCCCTGCGGAAGGAGGTGGTGCCGCGCGTGAGCGCGCCCACGTCGAAAAGCTGCAGGACCAGGGGGCCGTCGGGGTGGCGCGCCGGGCCCAGCGGCCGAGGCGCCTGCGGCTTTCCACCGCTCCCATCCTCCTTGCCGTCGTCACCGTCCTTGTCGTCGTCGTCCTCCTCCTTGTCCTTGGGCGGCGGCGGCTTCGGCGCCCCCTCCTTCGGCGGCTCCGCCGGGGGCGGGGTCGGCGTCGGCGGGTCGTCGCCCCGCGCCGGGGTCAGCCCCCCGAGCCCCCCGAAGACCGCGAACAGGATCGCCACCAGCCAAGCGGACGGACGACGGACCATGGGACCCTCCAAGACGGCCCCCTGACAGGGCGCGCCGTTACGAACGCACGGCGGCGGTGCCCGCCGCAAGGGGGCCATCCGCCGCGCCGGACCGCGGGCCTAGACCGAGTGGACGCCGCCCCCCGCCACCACCCCGGACACGCCGGCACGCTCCAGCTCGCCCAGGCGCTCCGAGACGGTGCGCGCGGTGTCCGCCGCGCCCGGGTCCCGGGCCCGCCGGGACCCGACCCAGAGGAAGGCGAGGAGAACGTCGGCGAGGACGACGGTGGAGACGAGGGACTTGCCCACGAACTCGAGGACCATGCGGATCCCGGTGAAGGCGGGGAGGATCGCGTCCTTCCCCACGACCAGGGGCTTGCCGAAGAAGTCCATCGTCGCGAGGCCGATGGCCAGGGCGACGAGGCCCAGGACGAGGAAGCCACCGTAGCGCCGGATCACCGGATCGAGGACCGCGGGGGCATCGGCCCGGGGGACGGGCCGCCCCAGCACGTCGAAGCGCCACGGGAGCTGGAGGAACCCCGCGGAGACGAGCACGAACCCCACGATCAGCAGGCCGCCGCCCCCCACCTGGATCAGGACGACGACGATGGCGAGGAGCAGGAGCACGAACCAGGGCGCGATCCCGGCGGCGATCCAGCCGGGCGCGGCGGCCTCGGGCAGGAAGCGCTTCACGGTGAGCGACGCCCGGACGGCGCCGGTCAGCACCGAGATGACCGAGGGCAGGAGCACGGCGAAGTACATGAAGCCGCTCGCGAACCCCGCGAGGTGGACCATCAGGGCGCGCACGCCCTCCTGCTCGGGGGGGAGCTCGCCGAGCTGGAGGAGGGACTTCACCGGGATGAGCGCGAGGGCGAACGGCACCAGAAGACCCGCGAGCCACCCGAGCCGGAGCACGTGATGCGACCGCCGGAGCGAGGACCAGCGCGCCAGCGCGAAGACGGCCGCTCCCGCCACCGCCGCCTGGGAGAGCACGAGGAGCAGGGACGTGCCGTGGGTGAACCACCCCGGGAGCCCGCTGTCCTCGTTCTTGAAGAGCGCGATCAGCCCGTCCACGAGGGCGATGACCGCGCCGAGGACCAGCACGGGCCCCGCGACGGCCAGCATGGCCCGTCGCCACGCCACGTAGTCCTGGGCGACGCGGGCCGTCGCGCCCGCGCCCTCGGGCTGGGACGCGAGCTCCTGCCGCTCGCCCTCCGTGGCGACGCCGTTCGCCCAGTCGGGGCGGTACGCGCGTTTCGCTTGGACGTGGGGCGCGAGCGCGGGCTGAAGCCACGCGGGCGTGCTCGCGGCCAACGGCCGGGACGGGCGCGGGGCCTCGGGCGGGGCGTCGGGCGTCATGGTTCCTCCCGCGGCGAGTGGAGGCAGGGGGTCCGACCGGCCGGCGCCACTCGCAGCGCCCGGGATGCTACGGCAGGGGGCCGGCCCCCGCCGCCCCCTCCTTTCCACGCCCCTCTCCCTCCACGCCCCTCGCGGGCGGCGGCGCCGGCTCCCCCTCCGAGTACAACGCCCCACCGGAGGTCGCGCCGCCCATGCCCCACGTGATCGTCGATGGCCACGAGGACATCGCGACCGAGCTGCTCGAGACCGGCCGTGACTTCGCGGCCCCCGCGCCTCCGGGCCACGCACTGTCGCTGCCGGACTTGCGCCGCGCGGGCATGGGCGTCGTGATGGCCACCGTGTTCTCGCCCGACGGCTACTGGAAGGGCGAGACCGGCGCCGAGAACGCGACGCGGCAGATGGCGCTCTATCGCGGCCTGTTCGAGCGGCACGCGCCCCACTGGTTCCTCCTCGCGCGGCGCGGCGACCTCGCGCGCGTGCGCGCGGGCGAGACTCTCGGCGTGCTCCACCTCATGGAGGGCGCCGACCCCATCGCGTCGCCCGACGACGTTCCGCGCTGGGTCGCGCAGGGCGTGCGCTTCGTGGGCATCGCGTGGAACACGCCCAACCGCTGGTCGGGCGGCACCCGCGACGACCATGGCCTCACCCCCGACGGGTTCGCGCTGCTCGACGCGCTCCTCACGGCGGGCGTCGTGCCCGACCTGTCGCACCTCAACCTCCGCGCCGTGGACGACGTCCTCGGCCGGCACGCGGGCGTCGTCGTGGCGAGCCACAGCAACTGCCACGCGATCCGGGCGCACCGCCGCAACCTCACCGACGCGCAGATCCGCGCGATCGGCGCGCGGGGCGGCCTCGTGGGTGTCGTGCTCTACGCGCCGTTCCTCGGCGAGGGCGAGGTCACCATCGACACCGTGCTCGCGCACGTCGACCGCATCGTCGCGCTCGCGGGGGTGGACGCCGTGGGCATCGGCAGCGACCTCGACGGCGGCTTCCGCACCGACAAGGCGCCGAAGGGCATCGAGAGCGTCGCCGACCTCCGCAAGCTCGAGGACGCGCTCGCGACGCACGGCTACGACGACCGCGCGGTGGGGAAGATCCTCGGGGGCAACTGGCTCCGCGTGATCGAGGGCGCCTTGCCCGCCTGAGCGGCTCGGGGACGCGGACGTGCGGGGGAATGCTGGGGGCGGCGGGGGCCGGAGGCCCGTGGGGCGCGCGGCTCGCAGGGCCGGCGGATCCGCGCATCCGGGGCCACAAGGGTGGACTTCCCCGGAGGCCCCGCGTAGATCATCGGGACCGCGCCCGCGCGCGAGCGCCCGACGGCGAGCCCACGGGCCCGACGCCACCCGCCCGAGGACCCACCCTCCGCCATGCCCACGGTCTCGATCGTCATGCCCGCCTACAACGCGGGGACGTACGTCGCGGAGTCGATCCGCTCCGTGGTCGCGCAGACGATGGCGGACTGGGAGCTCCTCGTGGTGGACGACGGCTCCTCCGACGACACGTGCGAGGTGGTGGGCGGCTTCCTCTCGGACCCGCGGATCCGCCTCCTCAAGCAGGAGAACGCGGGCCCCGCCGCGGCGCGCAACCGCGGGATCCGGGAGGGGATCGGGCCGTTCGTCGCGTTCCTCGACTCGGACGACCTCTGGGTGCCCGAGAAGCTCGCGCGCCAGCAGGAGGAGTTCCGCATCCATCCCGAGATCGCCCTCTGCGCGACGGGGATGAAGGTGATCGGCCCCGACGGCGCCGTCCGGGGCGAGACGCTGGGCCCCGATCGCTGTGGGCAGGCCCTGCCCGACCTCCTCGCCGGGAAGTTCGACGTCCTGCTGTCGTCGGCCATGGTCCGGCGTGAGGTGCTCGACCGCGCCGGGCTCTTCGACGAGAGCATCCGCCTCTCGGAGGACTTCGAGCTGTGGCTGCGCGTGGCGCTACAGGGCCCGTTCCGGATGCTGGCCGAGCCGCTGCTCCTCTACCGCTCCGGACACGGGAACATCTCCGGGACGGCGGGCGACAAGCGGCGAGACTACGTCCTCGAGGTGATCGTCCCGAAGTTCATGGGGCTGCCGGGGGCCGCCGCGCACGTCCGCCCGAAGCACGTCCGCGCGTTGCGGAGCCTGTGCTTCAAGAACCGGGCCGACGAGCAGACCTCGTGGGGCTCCGCCATCCACTGGTACGTCCGCGCGATCCTCTGCCGGCCGTCGGCGCTCGACGCCTGGCGGGCGCTCGCCTCGCGGATGGTGCCGCGATTCCTCGTGCGCGGGGTGAAGGCGATCCTCCGGAGGTAGGGCGATCGCGGTGGAGAGTCGTCAAGGGTGGCGTGCGTCGCGCGTTGGGGAGGCTCCCATCGACACCGGCCCCGCGGGATCTCGCGGGCCGACCCACCGCGCCACCTCGCAGGCCCTGTCCGCGCGGGGACGCGCGGGCCCTACACGTAGCCGGCGTCGGGCCCGCTGCCCGGTAGCCCACGAACCAGGCGAGCAGCGTGGATCACCGTGACGACTTCTACGGCATCGGCCCCGACTCGATGGACGATTCGATACGGTCGCATGATGATCTCGCGGATCTCGTGCCGACCGATCTCGGGGACGATCCGGCCGGACTGGGGAAAGGTCGAGAGGCGCTCGACGGCGTCCACGATTCGCCGGATCACGAGATCCGCATAGGTCGGAGAGTCGAGGCCGAGGTAGTCGCGGATCGACTCGACATCCTTGATCGCGCGAGGCGACCATAGGATCTCGGTCACAGGCGCAATCGACGCTTCGCCTCATCGTGCGAGACGCCCTCTCCCCGGTCGAGCTCGGCCAGCCCTTCGTCCACCCTGGCAAGGAGGACGATGCGCTCGATCGCATCCTCGTACGTCGCGTCCAGCGGCAGTGCCTTGAGCGCTTCGAGAATGCGGTCACGGGCGGTCTGGGCGGCCACGCGGGCAGGATAGCACCTCAGGGCGGCCCGCGCGCGGGGGCGGCGGGAGACCGGGGGCAGGACGAGGAGTGGATGTCAGCCCGACTCCCCGCGGTCGTGCGACCGACCCTTGGAACTCGTTCTCCCCACCCGACATCGCAACGCAACCGGGGTTTGGAGACGATGCTGTCGAACCCGGCGTCGCCGGAAGACGCGGGTAGGCTCCTACGCGAGCCCCCGGCGGATCCGCGCCGGGACCGGGAATCGAGCCTCCATGAACGTCCGCCCCGCCGTCCTCCTCCTCCTCGCCTGCGCGCTCTTCGCATCAGGGCCCCGGGTCGGGGCGGACGACGGCGACACCACGCCGAGGGCGAACCTCCGCGAGGCGTGGCCGACCGACCAGGCGACCCAGGTCGCGGTCCCCCTCGAGAACGGCACCAGCCTCGTCGTCGCGTTGCCCGAGCACCTCTGGATCCAGGGGCCGTGCAACACGAAGACGACGGCCGGCTTCCTCGGCGACGGTCTCGTCCTGCAGGACGTGGTGGACCTGCGGACGGGCAATTCGCACTCCATCGCGTACGTCGGCGCGGCGGCGCTTCCCAAGGCCCCGAAGGGCGAGCCCTTCGAAGGACGGTTCGACGGGTTCGTCCAGTCGTTCGTCGGAGAGCTCCGCGCCGCCTACGCCCGCATCAACCTCGACCTCGCCGCGTCGGAGCGGGACGTCCGGGTCACGCGCATCGAGGCGCCGGTGGACGGCAAGCCCGTGAAGGGATGGCGCACCGCGCCGCACACGACGTTTCCCGCCGGGTCCGGAGAGCACCCGGGCGCGCGCCTGACCGCCGAAGCGGCGTTCCTGGGGGACGCGGCCTCGAACTCGTGCCTGTGCCTCGTCTCCACGTCGAAGATGGGCTCCCTCCACCTCGACCAGCTGCTCGCCGGGCTCTCGCTCCGCAAGACGAACGCCGCGCACGCGGCGGGCCATCGCGTCCAGCTCCTCGACCTCGCCGCCGCGGCGGACGAGGCCTACCCGGTTCGCTTCGCGGTCTACGACGCGCCCGCGAGGTTCACGACGACGCTCTCGACGCTACGCGGCCGGGAGGAGCTCGTCTACGCCGAGGACCGCCTCGACGACCAGGGACGCATCACGGGGACGTGGCGCATCGCCCATCGCGACCGCGCGACGGCGATACCGATGTCCGCCGAGGTCGAGGCCGATCGCACCCGGCTGGGCGGCAAGGGCGCGTCCGCGACGAAGGTCGTCGAGCTCGGCACGCCGGCCGCGCGGGCGTTCGTCTTCAGCGCCCCGGGGAAGGTCGGGGGCCGCCCGAGCGTGGCCACCACGGCGGTCCTCGAGCTCGCCGACAAGGTCTGGTCGATCACGTGGACCACCCTCGGCGACGCCGCCCTCGTCAAGGCCGACCAGGCCGCCTTCGAGACCCTCCTCCACGGGATGCAGCTCGCCCTCCGGTGAGGCGACGGTCGCACGCTCGTCCCCGGCGGCACGCGGGCCACCGCGGAGGCGGACCCGCTATCGGGACGCCTCGGACCACGTCGTCGAGGTCGGCTTCGTCGGGGGGATCGCGTAGACCTCGACGGTCGCGCCCATCGGGTCGAGGGCGGAGAGCCCCCAGTAGGAGCCCTGGCGCCATTCGGGCACCGGCCCGAAGAGAGGCGTGCCGGCGGCGACGAGCGCGCGGTGGACGGCGGCGAAGCGGTCCCACGGGATCTCGATGCCCCAGGAGGTGACCTCGAGCGTGCCTCCCGCCCACCCCGGCTGACACGCGAACGCCTTCGGGACGGGCTGCGGCGCGTCGGCGCGGAACCACATCGACTCGAATCCGCCCGCCTCGACGCACAGCCACCCGAACTTGCCGTCGTTGACGAAGGAGACCTCCGGCAGGCCCAGGAGCTCCACGTAGAAGCGGCGCATCGCCGCGACGTCGTTGCACACGTGGAAGAGGTAGCGGAGGCGGGCGCGCGCGACGGGGTCGGCCACGGACGGTCTCCAGAGGGGCGAGCCACGATCGTGCCACGGGAGGACCGCACGGGGGGAGCCCCGGGCCTTCGTGCGGGCGTCGGAGGGTGCCGTGCTCACCGACTTCCCGCGGGGGCGGGCTTTGCCGCCGGGCTCGCCGGTGGCTTCGCCCTCCACTCCGCGAGCTTCGCGTCGTGACCCTTGCCCGGCTCCGCGGCGTCCCAGTCGCGGTAGAGCCGGAGGACGCGCTCCCGACCCTTCTCGAGCCAGAGCCGCCCTTGCGCGGGAATCGCGTCCTTGCGTTCGAGCAGCCCCTCGTAGCCCGACACGACGAGCGGTTCCGCCTCGGCGAATCGCCGCTGCCCCAGGAGCGCCTCGCCGAGGAGGGCTCGCACGTTCCACAGATTCCAGGCGTCCGGGGAGGCCTTCTCGCGGATCGAGATGCACTCCCGCAGCAACGACTCCGCCTCGGTGGAGGCCCCGCCGCCCAGGAGCACTACGGCATGGCTCACGAGCAGCGCGGCCAGCTCTGCGCTACCGTCCGCGAGGCGCGAGCGGGCGGCGGCGACCTCCCTCTGGACCACCTTCCCGGCCTGCTCACGGCGCCCGTCCATGAGGAGCGCGGCCACGTACTCGCGCACCAGCGTCGCGAGCATGTCCGCCCCGGGAGCCCCGACCGCGACCAGCCCTCCCATCGCGCTCTCGAAGATCGGGATGGCTTCCCGCGCGCGCCCCGCGTCGCGGAGATTCACCGCGAGGTTGACGGTCGCGACGAGCGTGGCGAGATCGTCTTCCCCGAACACCCGACGCATGCGCGGGACCACGTCCTCGAGCAGAGGGACCGAGCGGTCGAGCTTCCCGGCCGACCAGTAGGCGGCGGCCAGGGTCGAGGCGACGTTGAGGGTCTCCTCGTGGTCGGGCCCGCTCCGCGCGAGCGTGTCCGCACGGAGGATCTCGAGGGTCGCGACGGACTCGGCGCGGCGGCCCGCCGCTTCGCTCGCCTCGAGGAACTTCGTGGCGAGCTCCATCGCGAACGAGTCCCGCGTGCCCCTGGACTTGAGGATCCGCGGCATCCAGGCCGCGAGGAGATCGATGAACGCGCCGTCGTCGGGGAGGTCGCGATAGCTCGCGGCCAGGTTGGCCGCGACGCCGATCGTCCTCTCGTCGGCGACGCCGTACTTCCGCTCCGCCCGCCGCAACGCATCCTGCAGGGTGGGCACCGACCGGTCGAACCGGCGATCGAGCCAGTACGCCGCCCCGAGGAGGGCCTCCGCCGTGAGGGTCTCCTCGCCGTCCGCCCCGAGCCGCTCCGTCGAGAGGCGGAAGGCGGGCTCGAGGGCCGCGATGGCCGGCTTCGCCTGCCCCAGGGCGAAGTGGGCGCGCCCCAGCGATGTCCGCGTCAAGAGGGTGTCGCGATGGCCGTCCCCGAGCGCCTTCGTCTGCAGGTCGAGCACCCTCTGCAGGAGCTCCACGGCCCGGGCGGGGTCACCGACGTCGATCTGCAACGCCGCCCCCTCGGAGCGCAGCGCCAAGGTGCGACGGTCTTCCTCGCCGTACGCCTTCGCCGAACGGGTGACCTCCGACTCCAGCAGGGCGAGGGCGCGCTCCTTGTCGCCGGCGCCCAGGTAGGCCTTCGCGAGCGCCCCCCGGATGACGGTCACGATCGGATGGCCCGTCCCGTACATCCGGGCCAACGGCTCGTGGATCCTCTCGAGCAGCCCGACCGCATCCGCGGTGCGGCCCGCGCGCAGGTACACGCTGGCGACGCCCCACGTCGCGCGGAGCGACTCCGCGGAGTCGGGCCCCGACTTCGCGACCGTACGGTCGCGCGCGCTCTCGACCATGCGGATCTCCTCGTCGACCTTGCCGGCCGCGCCGAGGGCGCCGGCGAGGTTCATCTCCGCGGTGACCACCACCGGGTGGTCGGGGGCATAGCGCTGGAGCAGCCGGGAGTGCGTGTCCTTCAGGATCGTGGACGCCTCGTCGAACTGGCCCGCCGCGAGGAGGGCCACGGAGAGGCTGTTCGACGTCCAGAGCGTGTCCGAGTGGTTCGGGCCGAGGAGCGCCGTGCGGCGCGCGCGTACGTCCCGGAGCAACACCACGGCCTCCTCGGTCCGGCCCGTGGTGCGGTACTCCGCGCCGAGCGCGTGCAGCACCTGGAGATCCAGGGGCTTGTCGGGCCCCGGACGGCCGGCGCGCCGCGATCGCGTGGCCTCGAAGATCTCGATCGCACGATCCGCCCGATCCGCGTGGGCATACATCATCCCGACCGCGTAGTCGAGGCGGGTCAGCTCGTCCTCGCTCGTCCCGGGCCTGGCGACCTGCCGCGCACGGACGCTCTCGGCCAGGGCGATGGCGTCGTCGAACCGCCCGAGGCGCGCCCAGGCCGTGGCCAGGTCCATGCCCGTGGCGAGGGTCGCGGGGTCGCTCTCGCCGGCGCTCGCGCGCCGCTCCTCGTACGCGGCGCGGAGGAGGGCTTCCGCCTTCGGGTTCTCCTCGAGGCCCAGGTAGGCCTGCCCGACGGCCTGCTCGAGCCGCGACCGGACGACCGGATCTCCGGAGAAGGTCTTCAGATCCTCCCCGAGCCCGTCGAGGCGCGCGACCATCTGGTCCTTGAACGACCCCGCGACCGCCTCCTCCTCTCCTGGATCGATCCCGCGGAAAACGGACTCCATGAACCCGGCCACGTCCTCCGCGCGCTTGCGCTCGATGGCCTCCGCCTCCCGCGCCCGGATCGCCACGTCGCGCTCGCCTTGGGCGACGTTCGCCTGCCAGGCGAAGCCGATGACGCCGACGAGGAGCGCGACCGCGACCGTGGCCCCCGCCGCGACGGCGCCCTTGTGACGGCGCACGAGCTTCCGCAGCCGGTAGGCCGCACTCGGCGGCGCCGCCAGCACGGCCTCGCCCGCCAGGTAGCGCCGGATGTCCGCAGCGAGCCCCTCGGCGGTGTCGTAGCGGCGCGCGCGATCCTTCTCGATGGACCGCATCACGATCCAGTCGAGCTCCCCGCGGACGAGCGCGCCGAGCCGTGCGGGCTCGACGCCGCGGCTCGCGGCGAGCGCCCCCACCGTGTCGAGGGACCGCGTGAGGCGGGCCGAGGGCCGGGGCGGCTCCTCCTCGCGGATCATCCGCTGGATCTCGTCGAGGGCCGCGCGCTCGAGCGTCGCCTGGTCGAAGGGGGTGCTGCCGGCCAGGAGCTCGTAGAGCATCACGCCGAGCGAGTAGACGTCGGTGCGCGTGTCGATGTCCGGCGAGGCCTGCGCCTGCTCCGGACTCATGTACTGGAGCGTGCCGATGACCTGGTACTGCTCCGTCACGAGCGACCGATCCGTCAGCTTGCTCGACGTCGCCTTGGCGATGCCGAAGTCGATCACGGTCGCGTGCGGCTTCCCGTCCCTCGTGCTCACCAGCACGTTCGAGGGCTTGAGGTCCCGATGGATGATGCCCTTCATGTGGGCGTGCTGGACCGCGGCGCAGACGTCGGCGAACAGCGCGAGGCGCTGGTCGATGGTCAGCCGCTCGCGGTCGCAGTACTCGTGGATCGGTCGGCCCTGCACGAGGTCCATCACGAAGTACGGCCGACCCGAGGCGGTAGCGCCCGCGTCGAGGACCCGGGCGACGTTCGGATGGTCCATGAGCGCGAGCGCCTGGCGCTCCTGCTCGAAACGCGTCACCACCTGGACCGTGTCCATGCCGAGCTTGATGATCTTGAGCGCCACCTGGCGCTTCACGGGCTCGAGCTGCTCGGCCAGCCAGACGGTGCCGAACCCTCCCTCCCCGAGCTCCCGCACGAGCCGGTAGCGGCCGATCCGATCGCCGGCCCGCTCCGTCCACGCCGCCCCGCCGGCCTCTGCACCGCCCCCCGCCGGCGCCTCCTCCACGGCGGGGACCCGGCTCGGCGGCGGAGCGACCTCGACCGGGGTCGCCACCGCGGGCTCGTCCGGCTCCCCCTCCGCCAACAGGCGCTCGACGTCCTGCCGCAACCGCACGATGCCGCCGCAGAGGCGATCGAGGAACTCCGCCCGCTCCTTCGGGTCCTCGATGCGGCGCGCGTTCCGCGCGATCATGGCGGCCGGATCGGTACCCATGCGACACCTCGTCTTGGCCGAGGACCTCCCGGGCCGCGTCAGGACCTTGCGAACGTCGAGTCGAGCCTTGCTCGGACCGGCGCCGAGCCGCGACCCGGGCCGACCGGACACGGTACACCACGTGCGGCGCGGCGGTAGACTCCCCCGACCATGTCCGAGGCCGCCGTCGAGATCCAGGGG
>CAZJJQ010000053.1:0-12285 GCA_964546345.1 uncultured Planctomycetales bacterium | reverse complement strand
GTCGCGTTTGTCTCTGCCAAGACCGCGCCCCGCCAGGGGCCCCGCCCCTCCGGGCCCCTCGGGGGCGCGGTCGCCCCCCCCCGACCGCGCCCCGCCAGGGGCCTCGCAAGCGGCTGTGAGGAGGGCGTGTCCGCAGGACACGTCGACGAACAGCCCGAGGACGACGAGTCTGCGAGTCGGACGAGGGGGACCCCGGCGCGTCCGCGCCGCGGTCCCCGCGATGCATGGCCCCTCGCGGTCGCGGTCGTCGAACCCTACTCTTCGGAGAAATCCAAGTAGGTGTAGGCGTCGAGGGCTTCGCGATACTCCTCGACGACCTCGGCGGCCTGGGCCTTGGTGATCTTCTTCTCGCGGACGGCGGCCTTCGCCTGGGAGTCGATCGCCGAGATCATGTCCTCGGCCTCGTAGGAGAACAGGCGCAGCACGTCCTTGGCGCGGTCGCCGGGCTGGATCGCGATCACCTTGGAGCCCTTCTTCCCGGCCCCGACCACGATGTGCGCCTCGTCCACGATGCCGAAGAGGTTGTGGTAGTCGCCGAGCACGTCCTGGTAGGCGCCGATCATCAGGATGGCCACGTAGTACGGCTTCCCGTCGAGCTCGTGGAGCTCGAGGGCGTCCTTCACGTCGCGCATGTCCACGAAGCGGTCCACCTCGCCGTCGCTGTCGCACGTGACGTCGCACAGCGTGGCGCGCGAGGTCGGCTCCTCGCCGAGGCGGTGGATGGGGACCACGGGGAAGAGCTGGTCGAGGGCCCAGGAGTCGGGGATCGACTGGAAGACCGAGAAGTTCGCGATGTACTTCGTGACGAGCTTCTTGTCGAGATCCTCGAACTCCTCGGGGATGAAGCGGTCCTCCTTGGCGAACCGCACCGCGGTGCGGCTGATCGCGTCGAAGAGGCGCTCGCCGAGCGCGCGCTCGCGCATGGAGAGGTAGCCGAGGTCGAAGAGCCCGTAGAGCTCCTCCCGCTTCTCGAGCGCGTCGTGGAAGTACTCGCGGTGGTTCTTCCGCGTCATCCCGTCGAGGATCTCCTTCATCTCGCGCAGCACGTCGTGGACGTCCTGCGGGACCATGAGGTCGGCGGGGTTGGTGACCGACGAGTTCTGGCCGCGCACCTCGCAGACGAGCAGCGAGTGGTAGGCGACCAGCGCGCGCCCCGACTCCGAGACGATGGCGGGCTCGGGCACGCCCTCCGTGCCGCAGATCTCGCGCACGATGTAGACGACGTCGTTCGCGTACTCCTGCAGCGTGTAGTTCATCGACGCCTCGTACGACGTCTTGCTGCCGTCGTAATCGACGCCGAGGCCGCCGCCCACGTCCACGATCTCGAGGGGGGCGCCGGCAGCGCGCAGCTTCGCGTAGACGCGCGCGCCCTCCTTGATGGCGTTCTTGATGCGCTTGATCTCGGGGATCTGGCTGCCGACGTGGAAGTGCAGCAGCCGGAACGAGGAGAGTGCGTCCCCGCGCTTGAGCTCCTCGACGGCCTCGAGGACCTCCTGGGTCGTGAGGCCGAACTTCGCGGCCTGGCCGCCCGACTTCTCCCACTTGCCCGACCCGCGCGCGTGCAGGCGGATGCGCATGCCGATGAGCGGGGCGACGCCGATCTCCTTGGCGACCTTCAGGATGAGCCCGATCTCGGCCGGCTTCTCCACGATCAGGAACACCCGCTTGCCGAGCTCGACGCCCCGGAGCGCCATGCGGACGTAGGGGGCGTCCTTGTAGCCGTTGCAGATGATGAGAGCGTCGGGATGGAGCTTGTGCGACAGCGCGATGGCGAGCTCGCCCTTGCTGCCCGCCTCGAGCCCCATGCCCTTGTCGCGGCCGGCGTCCACCAGCTCGTCCACGACCTCCCGCTTCTGGTTCACCTTCACGGGGAACACGCCGAGATAGCGGTTGCCGTAGGAGTACTCGGAGATGGACTTCTGGAACGCGCCGAACAGCTCCTCGACGCGGTTCCGCAGGATCTGGGGGAAGCGCAGCAGCATCGGCGAGCGCACCTTGCGCTTGCGCAGGCGACCGACGAGCTCGTAGAGGTCGAGGCTTCGCTCGTCGCGGTTCGGCCGGACCGTCAGGTGCCCCTTGTCGTTGACGTCGAAGTAGCCGGCCCCCCAGGAGTCGATCCCGTAGAGTCGGACGGCGTCACGGGCGGTGAAGGACAATGCGGTCGTCTCCGGGGGCGGCGTGGGGCGGGAGCGGCGTCGTGCTCGCGCCCGCGGACCTCTCGCGTCGCGCGGATCGCGTTATCGCATCGTGCGGGAGGACCGTCAATCGCACGGGGCGGCCCCCTGCCTCCCTCCGCCCGCGCACGCGCGGGGCGGGGTCACCGCGGCGGGGCGGGCCGCGTCGGCGCCGTCGCGGCGGGCTCCGGCGCCGGAGCTCCCGCCACGGTGGTCGGACGGTAGTCGTGGTCGCGCTTGCGCACGATCTCCACGGCCCGGAGCGCGTCGCCCCGGCCGATGCGATCGATCACGTCCTGCCCCTCGAGCACGCGCCCGAACACCGAGAACCGGCCCTCGAGGTGCGACGCGGTGCCGGTGGTGACGAAGAACTGGCTGCCCTCGGTGTCGGGGCCCGCATTCGCCATGGCGACCATGCCGCGGAACGGCCGCCGCCGCCCCGGCTCGGTCCGGATCGCGTAGCCGGGGCCGCCCGCCCCCACGCGCGGGTCGTCCCCGGCCTTCGAGAGCGGGTCGCCGCCCTGGCACATGAAGAACGGCTCCACCCGGTGGAAGGTCGTACCGTCGTAGAAGCGGGCCGCGGCCAGCCACAGGAAGTTCCGGACGGTGTTGGGCGCCTGGTCCTCGAAGAGCTCGAGGAGGACGGGGCCCCGGCTCGTGACCAGGCGCACACGCGGCAGGTCGTCCTTCGCCGCGTCGGCCTTGCGGAACCCCTCCTCCTCGGGCCACAGGGGGCCGTACAGCCGCGCGAAGCGGTGGATCCCCGCGGTCTCCTCGTCCACGGGGTAGCGGGCGACCAGGGTGTCGAGGAGCTCGACTGCCCGGGCGAACTCGCCGTGGCGGTAGCGGAGGATGCCCTCGGCGCCGAGGACGACCGGCGCGTCGGCGCCCTGCGTCTTGGCGAGGGCCGCGATCTGGGCGAAGGCGGCCTCGTAGTCGGAGGGCTCGGTCGGCGCGGGCCGCGTGAGCGCCTGGATGTCGAGCTCGGCGAGGCCCCAGGCGGCCTCCGGCAGGTGCGGGACCGCGCGGAGGGCCTGGGCCAGCGCCTTCCGGGCGCCCTCGACGTCGTCGAGCTGGCGCAGCAGGCTCGCCCGCAGCACCTGCAGGGTCGCGAGGTCGGGTCGCGCGCCGCAGCCCTCGTCGAGGGGAGCGAGGAGCTTCGCGCGCGCCTCCTGCACGCTCACCGCCCCGCTGCGCTGCGCGTCCACGAACCGCCGCCACGCCGCGAGCCGCACCTCGTCGGCGGCGTCCTCCTTCGCGAACACCGCCACGTCGGGGGTCGCGACGCCCGCGGACGCCCACCCGGCGGCGGGCGCGCTCACCTGCGCGAAGGCCGACGGCGCCTGCATCACGCTGGCGGGCGGCGCGGCGGAGAGGCGGTTGGGCGCGCGGGTCGTGACCACGACCGCGAGGCGCAGCGGCGTGGTTTCCGTGGGCAGCCCGAGATCGGCGAGCGGCACGCACGCCTCGACCGACCACGCCCCCTTCCTCGAGACGTCGGCGGCCCCGGCCAGGCGGTACGTCGCGCGCCCGACGCCACGGGGGCCGCGCGCGGCGAACCGCGCCCCCCGCACGTCCTGGGGGGCGTAGCGCAGCTCGACGGCCTCGGCCGCCGAGGCCGTCCCCTCGGGCGCGACCATGCAGCGGAGGCCGATCGGGACGCCGACGTCCTGCGCGACCTCCACGTGGAGCCACAGGCTCCCGGCGCACAGCAGCGTGCGCACCGTCGGCGTCAGGCCGTCCACGCTCTCGGCGGGGATCGTCGCCGCCTGCGCCCAGGCCGGCTCGGTCGCGGCCCCGTCGAGGACGAGGCCGGTGACGACCGGGGGCACGACGACGACCGGCTCGGCCGCGCGCGCGGGACGGCACGGCGCGACGGCCAGCGCGAGGAGGACGACCAGGGCGAGAGAGGCCGCGGGGGCGACGGCGCGACGCATGGAGGCTCCGGAGGGGCAGGGACGGGGACCCGTCGGGGAAGTGTACGGGCGCCCGCGTGGAGGCGGGGGGCGGCGGGGGCCGGACGGCCTCACGCGGGCGGCAGCGCCGCGAGGTAGAGGACGAGGCCCGCGGCCAGCGCATTCGGCAGGTTGTCGTCGGGGGGGATGCGCACGAGGTCCACGAGCGCCGCGCAGAGCGCCGCGAGCGCGACGACCGGCCACGGGGCGCCCGCCCCGCCCCCCGTCGCCTCGACGAACCGCCCCGCCCCCACCCCGGCCAGGGTGCCGAGCACCACGAAGGCGGGCGTGCCCGACCACGTGGCCTTCCGATGCCCGAAGAGCGCGGGCGCGCGGACGTGCCGCCCGACCAGGGAGGCGGCCGCGTCGCCCGCCGCCCACACCGCCCACGCGGTCGCCGCGAGCGTCGCGGGCCGCAGGAAGAGCACCAGGAGGATCACCGCGACGGGGTAGGTGCGCAGGCCGTTGAGCCAGGGCTCCCCCGGGCGGCGCAGGCGCGCCTCGAGCGGCGTCCTCGGGATCACGATCCACCCCGCCACGACCCCGAGCACCGCCCCGGCGACGCTCAGCGCGTACGGGAACACCCCGAGACCGAGGGCGACGAGCCCCGTCGCGGCGTGGAACCAGGCGCGGAAGTCGGCGGCGGGGATCACGCGCGGACGGCCCCGACGGAGGGACGGCCCTCCGCGTCGTGCGCACCCGGCGTCGCGCGGACGAAGACGGGGTCGGCCCCCGCCGCCCCCGGAAGCTCCACGAACAGGTCGCCCCCCGCCCCGAGGACGCGCTCGGCCTCCGCGCGGGCGGCCGCGGGGTCGCGCAGGGGACCGTCGCCGTCGGCCGGATGCAGCACCACCGTGGCGAACACGCCGTCGCGGAAGGGGAGCGCCTCCGGATCGGCGACGGCGAAGTCCACGGGCTCGCGCACGAGGGCGTCGAGGTCGATGGACGCCTCCGCCGGCGCGCCGTCGGCGGCGGGCAGGAGGAACTCGTCGGCGATCGCGACGTGGAGGGCGCGCCGGACGCGGGCGACGCTCCGATCGACGCCGACCGCGTCGCCGGTGCGGGCGGCGAGGACGAACGTGCCCCGGCCGACGCCGCAGCCGATCTCGAGCGCGGGGCCTCGCGCGCCGGCGGCCCGGAGCGCGGCGTCCAGGGCGAGGTCGAGGGGAGCAGGGGGGCGCCGGGGGGCGGCGTGCGGCGGGAGCAGGTCGGCGTAGCGCGCGACGACCTCGGCGAAGGGGACGACGTCGATCCCCGTCCCGGCGCGTCCGAGGAGGAGGCGCACGAGGCGCGGGTCGCCGAGGGCGAGGCGGCGGTACACGTTGCCGTGGCTCGCGAGGTGGGCGTCGAGGTCGAGGGGCAGGAGGGGCGTGCCGCCGACCACGGGGCGCGCCGCGCGGCAGCGCAGGCAGACGAGGTAGCCCTCGATCAGCTCCCCGGGCGCGCCGCCGTCCTCGCCGCCGCCGACGCGGGTGGGGTCGAGCTCGTACCCCGAGGAGAGGCCCTGCGCGCGGCACACGGGGCAGGCCAGGCGATCGAGCAGGAGCGGGCGCACGGGGTCATTGTGGCGTGGGCGACGCCCCTTGGCGCCGTTGCGCCGGCGCGCGCGCGCTCGCGGGGGCCCCGGCGGCGCGGTAGGGTGCTCCCCCATGCGCGTCGAATTCCACGGGGCGGCGAAGACGGTCACGGGCTCCTGCACGCTCCTCGAGGCGGGGGGCACCCGCATCCTGGTGGACTGCGGGCAGTTCCAGGGCGACGACGCCCTCGAGCGGCGGAACCGCGAACGGTTCCCGTTCGACGTGCGGACCCTGGACGCCCTGGTCCTGACGCACGGGCACATCGACCACATCGGCCGGGCGGCGACGCTGCGCGACCAGGGCTTCCGCGGGCTCGTGATCTGCACGCGGGCCACCGCCGAGATCGCCCAGCTCATGCTGCTCGACTCCGCGAAGATCGCGCGCGAGGACGCCGAGCACGGCGGCCCGCCCCCCACCTTCGACGAGCACGACGTGGAGGCGCTCTACAAGGCGACGCGGTGGACGAGGTACGGGGAGACGGTCCCGGTCGGGAAGGACATGGCCGTGACCCTGTCCGACGCGGGCCACATCCTCGGGAGCGCGCACGTGCTCGTGACGATGCGCGAGGCGGGGCGGACCGTGAGGTTCGGCGTCTCGGGCGACGTGGGCGCCCCCGGCCGGCCCGTGGTGGCGGACCCGACGCCGTTCGGGGCGGTGGAGTACGTGCAGGTCGAGAGCACGTACGGCGACCGGGACCACCGGTCGGTGAAGGAGAGCCTCGACGAGTTCGAGCGGATCGTCCTCGAGGCGGAGGGGGGGAACGGGGTGGTGCTCGTGCCCGCGTTCTCGCTCGGACGCACGCAGGACATCCTCTACCACGTGAACCGGCTGAAGGAGGCGGGGCGGCTCCCGCGCCTCCGGGTCTACCTCGACAGCCCGCTCGCGACGAAGCTCATGTCGGTCTACCGCGGCAACGAGGGCATCTTCGACGACGACGCCAGGGGCCTGCTGCGCCGCGGCGACGACCCGTTCGACTTCGAGGGGCTCCACGTCGTCTCCGACGCGCGCGAGAGCGAACGGCTCACGCGCGAGGCGCACGGCGCGATGATCGTCGCCGCGAGCGGCATGTGCCAGGGCGGGCGCATCGTCCGCCACCTGCAGGCCATGCTGCCGCGGACGGGCACGCACGTCGTCATGGTCGGCTACCAGGCGCCGGGCACGCTCGGCCGCCGCCTGGTGGACGGGGCCCGCGCCGTCCGGATCCGCGGGAGCGAGGTCGCCGTCAACGCCCGCATCCACACGATCGGCGGGTTCTCCGCCCACGCGGGGCAGCACGACCTGATCGCGTGGCTGTCGGGCATCCGACCGGCCCCGAAGCGCGCCTTCCTGGTCCACGGCGAGCCCGCCACGCTCGAGGCGTTCGGCCGGCGGATCACGGCCGACCTCGGGTTCCCCGTCACGGTGCCCGAGCACCGGCAGGGATTCACGCTGGACGGGTAGCGGGCGCGCCCCGCGCCGCTACTGCATGCGGATGCCGAACCAGTCGAGGTCGAGGCCGTCGAGGACCTCGGTCTGGTCGCGGTCGAAGTAGGCCTTGGTCCCCTCCTTCACCCGGGAGGCGAGGGCCACGGCGCGCTCGAAGTAGGACTCCTGCGTGTCCGGGATCGTGAGCTTCATCAGCTTCAGGAAGACCTCGGTGCGCTTCGGGCTGCCCTCGGGGTACTGCTCGGCCAGCTGGATCTCCTCGAGGGGCGCGACCCCGTCGGCGCGCGGGATCTGGAGCAGCTCGAACAGCTCCTGCTGCATGCCCTGGATCTCGTGCCCGAAGCGCTCCGCCTGCTCCGGACGCAGCCTGAGCGCCGTCGCGAGCTGCACGAAGGCCGGCTTCTTGGGCACCAGCGGCCCCGTCGCCTTCTTCACCTGCTCGCGGAACTTCTGCTCGAGGACGTAGCGATCGACGACCGCGCGCACCGCGTCGTCGAACTTCGCGTCGCCGGGCCCGGCCGCGGCGGACCCCGCGCCGGGGGACGCCGCGCCGTCCGGGGTCTTCATCAGCTCGGCCCAGAGCTTGTGGACCTCGGCGCGGACCTCGCCGAGCTGGGTGGACTGGGTCTTCTCCGCGGCCTCGAGCCGTCCCCGCAGCGTCGTGATCTCCGCGTCGCGGGCGGCCACCTCGGGTGCGGAGGCCGGGGCGCTCACGGGGGGCCGCTCGAGCTCGACGGCCTCGAGGCGACGCGCGAGGCTGCGCTGCTCGAGGACGGACCAGCCGAGCCCGGCGGCGAGCCCCGCGGTCACGAGGGAGTGGATCCAGACGGACGAGGTGGACATGGGAGGCTCCGGGGCCCGGGGGCCCCGCCGCGGGGCCGCGCACCCCGCACCGTACCGCATCCCCCGCGGCGGGTTTCGCCCCGCGCGCGCCCCCCGGCCGGGCGGGGCCTACCCCGTGATCTCGAGGGTGGCCGCCGTCGGCTTCTGGAGGTTGTGGATGCTGATCTGCCGCGCCAGCTCCCGCGCCGTCGCGTCGAACGCCTCGCGGACCGCCGCCGGCGCCGCCGGGTCCACCACCGCCGGCGTCCCCGCGGCCCCGCCCACCCGCACCTGCGCGTGGAGCGGGATCGCGCCGAGGAACGGGATCCCCTGGCTCTCGGCCCAGGCCTTCGCGCCCCCGTGGCCGAAGATGTCGTCCCGGTGCCCACAGGAGGGGCAGGCGTAGTACGACATGTTCTCGACGAGCCCGAGGATCGGGATCTTGAGCTGGCGGAACATCCCCACGGCCTTGCGCACGTCGAGCAGCGCCACGTCCTGCGGGGTGCAGACCACCACCGCTCCGGTCACCGGGATCGACTGCGCCAGGGTCAGGGCGACGTCGCCGGTCCCCGGCGGGAGGTCGATCACGAGGTAGTCGAGGGCCCCCCACATCACGTCGCCGAGGAACTGACGGATGGCCGTGTGCACGATGGGCCCACGCCAGACCACGGGCTTGTCCGGGTCGAGGAGGAGCCCCATGGACATCATCTTGAGCCCGTGGGCCTCGTTCGGGACGATCGCCTTGCCGTCGGGCGAGGCCGGGCGGCGCTCGCTGCCGAGCATCTTCGGGATCGACGGCCCGTAGACGTCGCCGTCCATCACCCCCACCGCCGCTCCGGTGCGCAGCAGGGACAGCGCCAGGTTGATGGCCACGGTGGACTTGCCCACCCCGCCCTTGCCGGCGCCCACCGCGATGAAGTTCTTCACCTGCGGGGCGAGGTCGCCCACCATGGGCAGCCGCCCGCTCCCCTTGACCACCGCGGTCATCTCGGCCGTGACCGCCGTCACCCCGGGCAGGCGCCTCACGGCCGCCTCCGCCTGCGCCTTGAGCTGCTCCTTCACCGGGCAGGCCGGCGTCGTGAGCTCGATGCGGAGCGACACCCGCCCGCCGTCGATGCCCACGTGCTTCACGAACCCCAGCGACACGATGTCGAGCTGGAGGTCCGGGTCCATCACGGACGCGAGCGCGCGGCGAACCTCGGCTTCGGTGACGGGCATGGTCGGCTCCTCCGGGACGGGCGGACAGTCTCACCGGCCGCCCGCGACGCCCCCACCCTTGCCCGACCTGCTCATGGAGGGAGCGAGGCTGGGGCCGGGCCCGCGGCCCGGACGGATCCCCCCGCCCCCGCCGCCCCCTACCTCCCGGCCGGCTCCGCCCCCGGGCCGCGTCCGGCGCCCCCCGCGATCGCCAGCACCTCGGCCACGCAGCGCTCGATGCCCGGCGCCACGTGGCGGATCGACGGCCCGATCATGTAGGCCGGCGTGGACACCACGCGCTGCTCGCGGTCCACGACGACCCCGTCCACCGCGCACTTCTCCGGCACGGCGCCGCACGCCGCCATCTCCGCCTCGACGCCCGGGTCGTCGCCCACGGTGAGCCGGGGGCGGGCCGCGCCGAGCACCTTCGCGACCACGAGCGGCGCGATGCAGATCGCCCCGATGGGCTTCTTCGCCGCGTGCATCTCCCGGAGCAGCCTCGCCACCTCCGGGTTCACCTCGCCCGCCCGGCCCTTCGTCCCGACGGTCGCGAGGTTGTTCGCCGCGCCGAAGCCTCCCGGCAAGACCAGCGCGTCGAGATCCTTCGCCCGCGCCTGCCGGACGTCGGCGATGCGGCCCCGGGCGATCCGCGCGGCCTCCACCAGCACGTTGCGACGCTCGCCGGGCGCGGGCTTCCCGTGCAGGTGGTCGATCACCTCCGGCTGCGCCACGTCCGGCGCGAAGCACCGGATCTCGGCCCCGGCGCGATCGAGCGCCAGGAGCGTCAGGACGCTCTCGTGGATCTCGGCGCCGTCCTTGAACCCGCACCCCGAGAGCAGGACGCCGACCTTCACCTGGGCCATGGTGACACCTCCCCGCCGAGCCTACGCACCGGGCCGGGCCGGGGCAACGGCGGGGGCGAGCCTTCCGAGGAGGGGGGGGCGCGGGGAGGGGAGGAGCGCGGTCAGGCCGGCGGGGGCTTGGGATGGGGGGCCATGAAGACGAGGAGGCGCAGATCGGAGGGGCCGGGATTCTCGACGCCGTGGTCCGCGCCCGCCGGGCAGAGGACGGCGTGCCCCGCGCGCACGTCGAAGGTCTCCTCCCCCACCCGCACGCGCCCGTGGCCCTCGAGCACGGCGTACACCTTGTCGGAGGCCGCGTGGGCGTGGGGCGCCTGCGTCTGGCCCGGCGTGAGCACGTACACGTCGCAGAAGAAGCGTGCGGTCTCGAAGAGGTTGACCTTGCGCAGCTTGGCCGGCGTGCCGCCCACGACGGCGGCGAAGTCCTTCACGAGTTCCACGGGAGGCTCCAGGGGACGGACGGATCGAGGGGGGGAGAGGCTGTGAAGAACGGGTCGAACGCGTCGCGTGCCACCGCGAGGCGGGGGGGATGCGCTCCCGACCGATCGGGCTCGAGCTCCCAGGCTCGCGCAAGGCCGAGGGGCGCAACCGACGTGCGGGGATCGACCTGCGGCGACGAGGAGATCGTAGCCGGACCCCGTACCCTCGACGAGCTCGCGGGAAAGGTGGGCTGCGTGCGCGCGGGGCGGGAAGCCCGGCCGGGGGGACGGTGGTAGGATCCCATCATGGCAGCGGGCGTCGGCGCACCGGTCGTGATCGTCCTCGCCGCGGGCGGATCCCAACGCCTGGGCCGGGACAAGCTCCTCGAAGACGTCGGCGGCATGCCGATGCTCCAGCGCACCGTCGCGTGCTACTCGAAGGCCAGCCGGGTCGGCGACGTCCTCGTGGTGGTGGGTCCCGGCCAGAAGGCCCACTGGCAGTGGCTGATGAGCCTGCGGGTGCACATCCTCGAGAACCCGCACCCGGGCCGCGGGATGATCTCCACGATCCGGGTCGGGCTGGGCTCGTCCTGGGCGAAGGACAAGGACATCCTCCTCGCGCCCGCGGACGTGCCGTTCGTCAAGCCCGAGCTGGTGGACAAGCTCCTGGTGGACTTCCGGGCGCGGGGCCCGGAGATCCTGATCCCCACCTACAAGGGGCTCGGCGGCCACCCCGGCATCTACGCGGCGTCGCTGCACGGCGAGTTCTTCCTGCACGGCGACACGAGCGGCGCGAAGGAGATCCTGCTCCGCCACCGGGAACGCACGCTCCGGATCGCGGTCCCCGACCCCGACGTCTGCTTCGACATCGACACCGAGGCGGACCTCCGCATCGCCAACGACCCCGGCGCACGTTGGGCCCGGGTCGAGGACGAAGCCGAGGCGCGCGGCCAGATGAGGCACGGCTGATCCCGCTCTTGCGGGGGGCGGAAGGCCCGTCTCCCCGCGGAGGGGCTGGCAGCGGGGGGAGGCCCCCGCCGTGGCCCCCTACCGCCGCCGGGTCGTGATCGTCTTCTGCTGCAGGAAGAGGGCCAGGTAGTCCGGGCCGCCGGCCTTCGAGCACGTGCCGCTCATGTCGTAGCCGCCGAACGGCTGCGCCCCCACGAGCGCGCCGGTGCACTTCCGGTTGAGGTAGAGGTTCCCCACCCGGAACCGCCGCCGCGCCTCCGCGAGATGCGCCGGATCGTGCGAGAACACGGCCCCGGTCAGCCCGAACTCCGTGTCGTTGGCGATCGCGAGCGCGTGGCGCCAGTCCTTCGCGCGGATCACCGCGAGCACGGGCCCGAACACCTCCTCCTGCTCGAGGCGGGCGCCGGGCTTCACGTCCGCGACCACCGCCGGCTCGACGAAGCAGCCCGTCTCCCCCACGCGCGTCCCGCCGACGACGAGCCTCCCCTCCTGCCGCCCCAGCTCCACGTACGCGAGCGTCTTCTCGAGCTGCTCCGGGCCCGCGAGGGGCCCCACCTCGGTCTCGGGGTCGGCGGGATCCCCCAGCCGCAGCGCCTTCGTCTTCGCCACGATCTTCGCCAGCACGGCGTCGTGGACCCCGTCCACGAGGATCGCCCGCGTGCACGCGGAGCACTTCTGCCCCTGGAAGCCGAACGCCGAGGCCACGATGGCCGAGGCCGCCGCGTCGAGGTCGGCGCCCGCGTCCACCACGATGGCGCCCTTGCCGCCCATCTCCGCGACGAGGCGCTTGAGGAACCGCTGGCCCGGACGCACCTTCCCCACCTGCTCCGAGAGGAGGCAGCCGACCTCCTTGCTCCCCGTGAACGAGACGAACCGCGTGCGCGGGT
>CAZJJQ010000052.1:0-12347 GCA_964546345.1 uncultured Planctomycetales bacterium | reverse complement strand
GGCGCAGCGCGCGCGGTCCTCGGCGGACTTCTGGGCCTCCGCCGCCGTCGGGTCGGCGGCGGCGGCGATCTCCTCGCGGAAGATGATCTCCACCGCGCCCTTGGCGCCCATGACGGCGACCTCGGCCGTGGGCCAGGCGACGTTCCAGTCGCCCCGGATGTGCTTGCTCGCCATCACGTCGTACGCGCCGCCGTACGCCTTGCGCGTGATCACGGTCAGCTTCGGCACCGTCGCCTCGCAGTAGGCGTAGAGGAGCTTCGCCCCGTGCTTGATGATCCCGCTCCACTCCTGGTCGGTGCCGGGGAGAAAGCCGGGGACGTCCTCGAAGGTGACGAGGGGGATGTTGAAGGCGTCGCAGAAGCGGACGAACCGCGCAGCCTTCATCGACGCGTGGGTGTCGAGGCAGCCGGCGAGCACGGCGGGCTGGTTCGCGACGATGCCCACGGGGCGCCCGTTGAGGCGCGCGAAGCCGACGACGACGTTCTCGGCGTACCCGTCGTGGACCTCGAACAGGTCCGCGTCGTCCACGATCAGGTGGATCACGTCGCGCACGTCGTAGGGGCGGTTCGGGTCCGCCGGGACGAGGTGGTTGAGCCGCTCCTCGGCACGGTTCGGGTCGTCCGTGGGCGTCTTGGTGGGCGGCGACTCCGTGTTGTTCTGCGGGAGGAAGGAGAGCAGTCGGCGCAGCGTGAGCAGCGCGCCCGCGTCGTCCTGCGCGCGGAAGTGCGCCACACCCGACTTGGTCGCGTGGGCCGTGGCGCCGCCGAGGTCCTCGCTGGTGACCGTCTCGTGGGTGACGGTCTTCACCACGTCGGGGCCCGTCACGAACATGTAGGACGTGCCCTCGACCATCACGATGAAGTCGGTCAGCGCGGGGGAGTAGACGGCGCCTCCCGCGCACGGCCCGAGGACCGCCGAGAGCTGGGGGATGACGCCCGAGCAGAGGGTGTTGCGGAGGAAGATCTCCGCGTACCCGCCGAGGGACACGACCCCCTCCTGGATGCGCGCCCCGCCCGAGTCGTTGAGCCCCACCACGGGCACGCCCGTCTTGAGGGCCAGGTCCATCAGCTTGCAGATCTTCTCGGCGTTGGCGCCCGACAGGGAGCCGCCGAACACCGTGAAGTCCTGCGCGAAGACGGCCAGGGGCCGCCCATCGACGCGGCCGAATCCCGCGACGACCCCGTCCCCGGGGACGACCTTGCCGTCCATGCCGAAGTCCCGGCACCGGTGGGTCTTGAAGGCGTCGAGCTCCTCGAACGTGGCCGGGTCGAGGAAGAGGTCGATGCGCTCCCGGGCGGTCAGCTTCCCCCGCTCGTGCTGCCTCCGGATGGCCTCGGCGCCCCCCCCGAGCAGGGTGGCCTCGCGCCGGGCTCGGAGCTCTTCGATCCGCGGATCCTCGTTCGTGGGCATAGGCGCCGCATCGTAGCGGGCGACACCCTCGCCGCCTCCTCCCGGGGGGCCTCTACCGGAGGAGCGGAGTGGGGGCGCAGTGCGGGCCCGGCCGGTCCCCCAAAGCGTCCATGTTCGGGCGCCGGAGCCTTCACGCGGTCGAGAACGCCGTCACTAGGCGTTGCCGTACGTTCGGCGCACCGGAACAGCCACCGGAAGAGCCGCCGAGGGCCGGCGAGAGGAACGTGAACGACATGAGGGCTCCGCAGTAGATGTTCGTGAGTAGTTCGCATCGTACCCACACCCACCGACAGCACGCTCCACGGAGGTGACCAAGCCGTGACGCGCTCGGCCGATCCTGTAATAGACTGACATGTCAGTTTACGTTTCCGCGCGCAGCGCGGTGAAGGAGGTCGCATGCGACGTTCTCTGGGGTTCCTGTTGCTGGCCGGGTGCTCGGCGGGGTCGATGCGGGGCGGAGGGGCGTCCATGGGGGTGCCGTCCGCGTCCGGGACTTGGGGGGGCGGCGGGGGCTGCCCAGCTCCGATGCTGGCGGCGGGGGAGGTGGACGACAACGCGCGCCTCGGCGACTACCTCGAGTACACGCGGAGCTACCCGTTCCGCGACGTGCCGAAGCTCGACCTTTCGGATCGGCGGATCCTGACGGTGCTCGGCGGCGACGGGAGGCCGGTGTGGGACGCCCCCGTCGAGGTGCTGGACGCCTACGGGCAGCACCCGTACCTGGCCCGGACGGACGCGTCCGGACAGGTCCTCGTGCCCACCGGGGCCGCGGGGCTCGGCGGGCCGGGGGCAGGGCTAACCGTACACGTGCTCCCGCAGGGCGGTTTCCCCGAGCAGTGGGCCGGGGTTGGTGCTGAGCCCCATCCGACTCTGCGAGGGCTCCCGATCCGCGCCCGCGACCCGAGGTACGCCACCATCGACGTCGCGTTCTGCGTGGACACGACCTCGAGCATGAACGACGAGGTGGCGGCGCTCCGGAGCACGCTCTTGTCCGTCGTGGAGCGCATCCGCGCGGTCCAGCCGTACGGCCGCCTGCGCATCGGCGGCGTCGCGTACCGCGATCGGGGCGAGGCGTACGTCGCCCAGCCCTTCGACTTCACCGAGGACCCGAACGAGGCCCAGCGGACCATCCTGCGCGTGGACACGGCGGGGGGTGGCGACGGCCCCGAGGCCGTGAACGAGGCGCTCGACGTCGCGGTGAACCGGCTGTCGTGGACGCCCGAGGACGCCGTCCGGGTGCTGTTCCTCATCGGGGACGCGGGCCCACACCTCGAGCGGGGCCGGCCGTACACGGAGACGATGCGTCGCGCGGCCGAGAAGGGCATCAAGATCGTCACCGTCGGCTGCTCGGGCCTCGACGCCACCGGGGAGTTCGTCTGGCGCCAGCTCGCGGCCTTCACGCTGGGCCGGTTCGCGTTCGTCTCGTACGGGGGTACGGCCGACGTCCACGTGGACGCGTTCCCCATGAACGACCTCGACGACATCCTGGCCCGTGCCGTGATCCGCGAAGTCGAGGCGCTCCACCGGGGCTCGGCCGTGGCCCCCATCGAAGTCACGCAACCTGCGTGGAACCCGGCGCAGCCCGTGGGGCCTCCCGCCCCGTTCCTGCCCCCGCCGCCCCCTGAAGCTCCCTACGTGGGCCGCGGCCGCGATCCCCGGGACTTCGCCGCCTGGGGGTGGCCGCGATGAGCCCCGTGTCCCCGCCCGTTCCGTCGTCCGCGTCCGCGCGGCGCTCCCGCGCGCATCGTGACGGTGCCGTGACCCCGGCGCCGCCATCCTGGGCATCCTGTCCTCGGTTCCGTGAGGCCGCGGCGCGACCGCGGCGAAGGGAGACGCTCGTGCGCAAGGCCCCGTGGCTCCTCCTCCTGCTCGCCGGCTGCAGCAACTCCTCCGCGGGAGGCCGTGCTGCCTATGGCCCCCCGCCCGTCGCGAGCTGCGCGCCCTCGCCCGGCTTCCTCGCGCCGCCCGCGTCCACCGAGACGTACGACGCGATCGTCGAGAACCGGTTCCTCTCGCCGAAGGACCAGCCCCTCTCCACGTTCTCCGTGGACGTGGACACCGCGTCGTACGCCAACGTGCGCCGCTTCCTGAACGAGGGGACCCTGCCCCCGCCGGGCGCCGTGCGCCTCGAGGAGCTGGTCAACTACTTCCCCTACCACACGCCGCCGCCGACGGACGGCAGCGCGTTCGCCGCGCGGATGGAGATGGCCGAGTGCCCCTGGAACCCGACGAACCGCCTCGTGCGGATCGCGATCCAGGGCAGGGAGATGCCGAAGCGCGAGCGTCCGCCGTGCAGCCTCGTGTTCCTCGTGGACGTCTCGGGGTCCATGGACGAGCCGAACAAGCTGCCGCTCGTCAAGACCGCGTTGCGGATGTTGCTCGAGGAGCTCGACGGGCGCGACCAGGTCTCGATCGTCGTGTACGCGGGCGCCTCCGGGCTCGTGCTGCCGCCGACCCGGTGCTCGAACCGGGCGGTCATCCGGCAGGCGATCGACGGGCTCGACGCGGGCGGTTCGACGAACGGCGCCGCGGGGATCCAGCTCGCGTACATGCAGGCGCGCGAGGCGTTCGTGCAGGGCGGCGCGAACCGCGTGATCCTGTGCACCGACGGCGACTTCAACGTGGGGGTCACCGACGAGTCGCAGCTCGTCGCGCTCATCGAGGAGAAGGCGAGGAGCGGCGTGTTCCTGACGGCGCTCGGCTTCGGCCGGGGCAACCTGAAGGACGCGATGCTCGAGAAGCTCGCCGACAAGGGGAATGGCGTCCACGGGTACGTGGACTCCGAGAAGGAGGCGCGGAAGCTGTTCGTGGAGCAGGTGTCCGGCACGCTCGTCACGATCGCGAAGGACGTGAAGCTCCAGGTGGAGTGGAACCCGACGCGCGTGGCGGCCTACCGGCTGCTCGGCTACGAGAACCGGCTCCTCGCCAAGGAGGACTTCCACGACGACCGGAAGGACGCGGGCGACATCGGCGCCGGGCACGCGGTGACGGCGTTCTACGAGGTCGTCCCCGCGGGTGCGCCCGCGCCCACGGGGACCGTGGATCCCCTGCGCTACCAGACCGCGGCGGCGCCCTCCGACGCGGCGATGTCGGCGGAGATCCTGACGCTGAAGATCCGGCACAAGGCGCCCGACGCCGACACGAGCCGGCTCCAGACCTTCCGCCTCGAGGAGCCGGGGGCCGTGGCGTTCGGCGCCGCGAGCGAGGACTTCCGCTTCGCGGCGGCGGTCGCCGCGTTCGCCATGATCCTGACGGACTCCCCGTTCAAGGGGGGCGCGCGGCTCTCCTGGGTCCGTCGGACGGTCGAGCGGTCGCTCGGGAGGGACGAGGCCGGCTACCGGCGCGACTTCCTCGCCCTGGTGGACCGGGCCGCCGGCCTCAAGGGCCGCGAGGACTGACCGGGATCGGGTCGATGGGTCGAAACCTGCCGGGGGCTTCGGGGTACGGTACAGAGGTGCCGGCCCCCGGAGCCCCTTCGTTCGTGAAGCCGATCCGCCTCGCTGCCCTGCTCTTCGGATCGGCGCTCCTCGGCGGTCTCGCGCTCCGTGGGGGAGCCGGCGTCGCCGCGGCGGGCGACGACGCCCCGGCGGCCGCCCCGGCGCCCTCCTTCGCCGCCGACGTCGCGCCCCTCGTGGCCTCCCACTGCGCGGGGTGCCACGGAAAGGCGTCTCCCGCGGGCGGCCTCGATCTCACGGCGTTCTCCGACGAGGCGCAGGCCCTCGCCGTGCCGAAGGTCTGGCGGCGCGTCGCCGATCGGATCGCGCGCGGCGAGATGCCTCCCAAGGACGCCGCGAAGCCGCCGCCGGAGGCCCTCGACCGCGTCCGTGCGTGGGTGGCCCGCGCCGTGCCCCCGCCGCCCCCCCCGCGTCCCGGGGACCCGGGTCGCGTCACCCTGCGCCGGCTCACGAAGGCCGAGTACCACGCCACCATCCGCGACCTCCTCGCCGTGGACGAGACCTCGTCCCCCGGGTTCCCGTCCGACGACGTGGGGTACGGCTTCGATCGGATCGGGGACGTCCTCTCGCTGCCGCCCCTGCTCCTCGAGAAGTACCTTTCGGCCGCCGAGCGGATCTCCGAGCTGGCCGTCGTGGTCGAGGGGGACGGCCCCTCCACGCCTGCCCGCCGGCTCGAGGCCGAGGCGATCGCGTCCACCGCGCAGGGCGGCGTCGTCGGCAGGATCTGGAAGGGCCTCTTCACCTCGGGCGACGTCCACGGCGAGGTGCGCCTGCCGCGGGAGGGCGACTACCGGCTCCGCGTGCGCACGTTCGCGCAGCAGGCCGGCGACGAGCCCGCGAAGGTGATCCTCTTCACCGACGCGGGCCCGGTCACGGAGAGCGACGTCACCGGGACCGAGCAGGCCCCGCAGGTCGTCGAGGCCCTCGTGCGCCTGCGCGGCGGGGCCCGCGTCGTCGGCGCCGCGTTCCCCCCCGCCTTCTCCCACCCCCCGGCCACGGCCGCGCCGCGCCGCGCCCGCAACCTGGGCATCGCCTGGATCGCGGGCGCGCGGCCGCGCGCCCCGCCCCCGCCGCCCCCCGAATCCCACCGCCGCCTCTTCGCCTCCGACCCCGGCGGCACCGACCTCGCGCTGCGCGCGTCGAAGATCCTCGGCCCCCTCGCCTCGCGTGCGTGGCGGCGCCCCGTCGAGCGCGACGAGCTGCGCCGCCTCGTGTGGCTGGTGACCGAGGCCGTCGAGGACGGCGCCGAGCTCGAGGAGGGCGTGCGCATCGCCCTCCAGGCGATCCTCGTCTCGCCGCACTTCCTCTTCCACGTCGTGCTCCCGAAGGCGCCGGACGACCCGCGGGCCGAGTTCGCGCTCGACGCCTACGCGCTCGCCGAGCGGCTGTCCTACTTCCTCTGGAGCAGCCTCCCCGACGCGAGGCTCACCGCCGCCGCGGCCGACGGGTCGATCCTCGCCGACCCCGCCTCCCACGTGCGCCGGATGCTCGCCGACCCTCGCGCCGGCGCGCTGGTGGACGGCTTCGCGCAGCAGTGGCTCACGCTCCGGCGCCTGCCCACGGCGTCGCCCGACCCCGACCGGTTCCCGGGCTTCAGCGACCGCCTGCGCGAGGACATGCTCCGCGAGACGGAGATGTTCTTCGAGGCCGTCATGACCGAGGACCGCAGCGTCCTCGACTTCGTGGACGGCCGCTTCACGTTCCTCAACGAACGGCTGGCGAAGCACTACGGCATCGCGGGGGTCGCGGGCGAGCGGTTCCGCCGGGTGGCGCTCGACGGCGAGCAGCGCGCCGGCATCTTCACGCAGGCGAGCGTGCTCACGGTCACGTCGTACCCGACTCGCACGTCGCCCGTGCGCCGCGGCAAGTGGCTCCTCGAGCAGGTGCTGGGCGCGACCGTGCCGCCGCCGCCGCCCGGCGCGGGCGACCTCCCCGACCACCCCGACGACCGCCGGGCGGCGACGCTGCGCCAGCGCATGGAACGGCACCTGAAGGACCCGGGCTGCGCCGCGTGCCACCGCACCCTCGACCCGCTCGGCTTCGGCCTCGAGGCCTACGACGCGGTGGGGGCCTGGCGCACCCGCGACGGCGCGTTCCCGCTCGACACCTCGGGCACGCTCCCGGACGGGCGCACGTTCTCGACGCCGGCGGAGCTGCGCGCGATCGTGCGCGCCGACCCCGGGTTCGTGCGGCGCTTCGCCGAGAAGCTGCTCACGTACGCGCTGGGTCGCGGGCTCACCGAGGCCGACGCGCCCGCCGTCGCGCGCATCGTGCAGGGGGCGTCGGAGGGCGGCTGGCGCTTCTCCCGGTTCGTCGAAGGCGTGGTGGACAGCGTCCCGTTCCGCAGGGGACGCGGCGAGGAGGCTTCCCGATGAACGCACCGCGGCGCACCCCCCTGTCCCGTCGCACCCTCCTCCGCGGCGTGGGCACCGCCCTCGCCCTCCCGTGGCTCGAGGCCTTCCTCCCGGGCCTCGCGCGCGCGGGCTCGCCCTCGGGCGCGTGGCCGCTGCGCCTCGCGTTCGTCTACGTGCCCAACGGGGTGAACGGCGCCGCCTGGCGCCCCGAGGCGAAGGGCGCCGGCTTCGCGTTCACCCCGACCCTCGAGCCCCTCGCGCCCTTCCGCGACCGCGTGCTCGTGCTCTCCGGCCTCGCGCACGCGAAGGCGAACGCCAACGGCGACGGCCCCGGCGACCACGCGCGCGCCGCCGGCACCTTCCTCACGGGGGCGCAGGCCTTCAAGACGAGCGGGGCCGGCGTCCGCGTGGGCACCTCGGTGGACCAGGTGGCCGCCGCGGCCGTGGGCCGCGACACGCAGCTGCCGAGCCTCGAGCTCGGCTGCGATCCCGGCGCCGTCTCCGGCGAGTGCGACTCCGGCTACTCGTGTGCGTACTCGAGCAACCTCTCCTGGCGCACGCCGACGACGCCCATGGCGAAGGAGATCGACCCGCGCCTCCTCTTCGACCGCCTCTTCGCCGACGGCGCCGAGGGCTCCGCCGCCGAGCGCGTCGCGCGCTGGAAGCGTCGCAAGAGCGTCCTCGACCTCGCCCTCGACGACGCCGACCGCCTGCGCGGTCGGCTGGGCGTCTCCGATCGCGCGAAGGTGGACGAGTACCTCGAGGGCGTCCGCGCCGTCGAGCGCCGCATCGCGCGCGCCGTCGAGGCCTCCCTCGAGCGGAACGAGGCGGCGAAGGGCCTCGGGAAGGGGGGGGGCGCGGGGGGGGCAGGGGGCGCGATCGCGGCGGGCAAGCGCCCCACGGGGATCCCGAAGGACCTCGGCGAGCACGCGAAGCTCATGTCCGACCTGCTCGTCCTCGCGTTCCAGGGCGACGTCACGCGCGTCGCGACCCTCTTCGTGGCGAACGAGGGCAGCGGCCGCAACTACCCCGTGATCGGCGTGAAGGAGGGCCACCACGGCCTCTCCCATCACGGCGGCGACCCGGCGGCCATCGCGAAGATCCAGCGGATCGACCGCTACCACGTCGAGCTCTTCGCCCACCTCCTCGCGGGCCTGCGGGCCGTCAAGGAGGGCGACGGCACCCTGCTCGACCACGCGATGATCGTCTACGGCAGCGGCATCGGCGACGGCAACCGGCACAACCACGACGAGCTGCCCATCGTGCTCGCAGGCGGCGGCAACGGCTCGCTCCAAGGCGGCCGTCACCTCGTCTACCCCCGCACGACGCCGCTGTGCAACCTCTTCACGTCGCTCCTCGAGCGGATGGGCGTCCCAACGCCCGCGTTCGGCGACGCGACCGGGCGGCTGCCGGACCTCGGGTAGGGCGTGGGACGGGGGGGCGGAGGCCCGTCGGCGGGGGGCCGGGGCGGGGGCGTTCGCGGCGGGGACCCTACGGCTCGCGCATGGACTCGAGGATGAACTCGATCTCGGGGTCGTCCTCGAGGGCGACCCCCGTCCGGCGCAGGGAGACGTTGATCACGCGGTCCTTGGCCTTGGAGGGCTTGAAGTACCACTCCCGGTACCAGAGCTCGATCCCGACGTCGTCCTCGCCGCGGAGCTCGTAGCCCTTCGTCGCCGCGATCGTCTTCGAGAGGCGCCCGATGGAGGGGGACGCCTTGCGGACCTTCGAGATCGTCGCCCGGTCGCTCTCGTAGAAGCTCTTCGCCCGCCCTCCGACGTTGTCGCCGCCGATCGTCTTGCCCTCGTCGTCCACGTAGTCCACGGACGTCGAGTACTTCCAGATGCGGAGCGTGGTCTCGTTCGTCACGCCTCGCGAGAGGACCCACCACGCGACCGCCTGGTTGCCCTCCGTCGCCTTCTGCACCCAGCCGGTGTGCAGGGGGACGTCGAACGCGAGGGAGCCGCACGACGTCCGCTGCTCCCGCGTCCGGTACGGTGCCTTCACGGGCAGCTTCAGGCGTCGGGCGGCCGTCACGGCATGGTTGTAGAGCCCGACGAGCTCGGGGTCGTTCGGCGGCACCGCGGCGGCCGGCGCAAGGCGCGTGAGGAGCGCCGTCAGCACGGGGCCCGCGGTCTTGTCCTCCCGGGTGGCGAGCTGGATCGCCGCGCGCAGGTCGCGCGCGAGGGACGCCTGGACCCAGGCCGGGTCGTTCGGGTTCTCCTTCGCGAGGCGGACGCTCTCGTGATCCGCGAGCTCGCGCAGCTCGGACGCCCCCGTGTCGGCGGTGGCGATGGCCCCGAGGAAGGCCGCGAGCGAGGCCTTCGGGAACGGGTGGCCCTCGGCGAGCTCGACGATCGTCCGGATGCCTTCGGCCACGTGGGGGCCGTCCGGGTCCTTCCCGAGCAGCAGCCGCCCCCATGCGCCCACGAGACGGCCATAGGCGGCCGCGACCCGCACCTGGCTGGTCTGCTCCCGCGTGCGCTCGAGCACCATCGCGATCAGGAGGCACCGGTTCATCTGGGGCTCGAGGGCCGCCGGCTCCTGGGCGTGGATGGCCCGGAGCTGCTCGAACGTCCTGAGATTCCAGTCGTGGCCGCAGACCGGCAGGGAGCCGAAGGCCACGGCCAGCTTCCGGTCGAAGGGAGGCGAGCCGGGAGGACCGCCCATGTGGCCCGGCACGATGAAGTTCCGCGCATGGTTGAGCAGCTGCCTCTCTTGCGGTGCGTAGGCCGTGGCGTACCGCTCGATCGCGTCGGCGTCCGGCAACGGCTCGTCGTCGCCGGGCTGACCCAGTCGCGGGACGGGCTCTTCGTCGGCGGTGGCGGACGGGGCGGGCACCGAGGCGAGCCACGCCCACCCGAGCAAGGGCAGGATCCAGCCGATCGCACTTCGCGGCTGCCGCATGCTCCGCCTCCTCTCTCCGTAAGACCCACGGCTCGGCGGGATCCACCGCCGGGCTCACCTCGCCGATCGTAGGGCGGGGCCGGACCCTGCGCAATCTGGAAGCGGCTCGCCCGTGGCAGGCCCGGATCCCCCCGACCGGGGGGAAGGGGGGCCGAGGCGCGTCCTCGCTCGGCGACACCGGGAGGTCCGGCTTCCATTGCCCCGGGGGGGCGTTCTCTCTACGATCCCCGGCGGGGCCCTGCCCCCGTCCGGGAGGGGTCGCCATGGAGAGCCTTCGACGGATTGTCGCCGCAAGCGCGGTGCTCACGTGGGTGGCCTGCCTCGGGAGCGCGCCCGTCGCGCAGGGCGCGCCGGAGGTCGAGCGCAAGTTCGGCCTCATCCCGGCCACGCAGGACGAGCTGCGGGGGATCCCGCTCGCGAGTCTGCCGTACTCGGGCACCGAGCTGCCGCCGTCGGTGGACCTCTCGCCCGGCATGCCGCCTCCCCTCGACCAGGGCGGGCAGAACTCGTGCGTGGGCTGGGCGCTCGCGTACGCGGTCAAGACCTACCAGGAGCAGCTCGAGGAGCGGGTCCCGGTGGTGACGCCCGACGGTCGCATCGACGCACGCCGGGTGTTCAGCCCCGGCTACGTCTACTCCCAGGTGAACCAGGGTCGCGACGGGGGATGCAAGTACCCCGACGCGCTGCGGCTCGTCGCGGAGCAGGGCGTGGCCCCGTGGGCCGACATGCCCTACGTCGAGGGCAAGCCGTTCGAGCTGCCCCCGCCCGCGGCGCAGGCCGCGGCGAAGCGCTATCGCATCGACACGTGGCGCCAGGTGAACGTGCAGGACCCGCGCGAGCTGAAGGCCCACCTGAACGCGGGCTATCCCGTGATGATCGGGGTGAAGGTGGACGAGGGCTTCAAGACCCTCGCGGATGGCGTGTGGGGCGCCCGGTCGGGGAAGGAGCTCGGCAACCACGCGATGGTGATCGTGGGGTACGACGACGCCCGCGGCGCGTTCAGGCTGATCAACTCCTGGGGGCAGGGCTGGGGGCAGAAGGGCTACGGATGGGTCGCCTACGACCACTTCCGCCGCGTGGCGAACGAAGGCTACGTGGCGAAGGACGCGCGCAACGGTCCCGCTCCGCAGCCCCGGCCCGAGCCCGATCCCCAGCCCGAGCCCCGACCAGAGCCGCAGCCCGAGCCGCCGCCGTTCCAGCCGCCGGTCCTGCGGGCCGCCTCCTTCGCGCTCACGAACATCGAGCACAACGCGAAGTTCCCGAACGACCCGACGATGACGCCGTACCTCGTCTTCCACGGGAGCCTCGAGATCCCGGGAGGGGCCGGCTACTCCGACCAGGTGGTGGTCTCGTTCTTCCTCGACGACGGCCGGGGCGGGAAGGGGGTCCCCATGCGGGCCCTCGCGGCGCCCTACTCGACGGTGCAGGGCCAGGCTGCGTGCGGGACTGCGAAGTACCCGGTGCCCGCCGAGGGGCTGCCGCTCACCCAGTGGCACGCGTGGATCCCCAATGCCGCGCTCTACGGGCCGCCGGGCGTGTGGGAGCAGACGGCGGCGGGCCCGGTCTATCGTCCGCAGACCACCTACCTGGTGGCCGAGCCCGTGCTCTTCGTGGACGGCTTCGGCGTGGCGACGGGCGGCCTCGTCCGCTTCCACATCACGCGGTGAGCGGCCCTCCACGGGCCAGCGGGCTCCCTCGGCGGCTTCCCCGAGGTTCCCGGGAACTCCCGCGCCGCCGTGGCGTCCCATGCTCCGGGGGGCAGCCGGCCGGGCCGGGTAGACTGCCCCCTGCGGGCTGCACGTGCCCGTGGAGCGCGAGATGGACCGGTTCGCCCCCCCGCCCGCCGCCGCGCCCGAGGAGACGCACGCGCTCCGGCGGTGGCGCCGACGGATCGGCGGCGCGCTGCTCCTCGGAGGCTTCGTGGACGCCTTCGCCGTCCTCGCGGCGGCCGGCGCCGCGGCGCTCCTCTGCGCCCGCCTGTTCGGGGGCTCCGTCGATCCGCACCCGTCGTGGCTCGCGGCCCTCGTCCTCCCGCTCGCGTACGGCGGTCTCCGCGCACGGCGCGGGCTGCCGACGCGGGCGGAGGCTGCGCTGCAACTCGACCGCCGCATGGCGCTCGAGGGCCATCTCCTCACGGGCACCGAGGTGGACGCGAGCGCGTGGCGCTCCCGCTGGACCCCGCGGCTCGCCGAGGTCGGCGCGGCCCTGCCGCGCCTCCGCG
>CAZJJQ010000051.1:0-12435 GCA_964546345.1 uncultured Planctomycetales bacterium | reverse complement strand
GGGAACCCCATGGACGATCTCCCTCGGGACGCCCTCAGGATGCCATGGTCCCGCTCCCCATGTGACGGACAAGGGCGCGGCGTCTTAGGGACCTTCCGTGCCGGGACGGCCGGGATGGTTCCTCAGCGCGATCCGAACGGCGTCTCCAGGGCGCGGGGCTGCCAGGACATCCATCGAAGCCCCCCCCCGCGATCGAGCAGGACCGCCATCCGGTCCGTCGCCGTGCTCACGTAGGGGAGACCGTCGTGGAACCAACCGCGGGGCGACTCCCACCGACCGTCGGCGCCGAGCCGCTCGCAGAAGCTCTGGCCGCTGGGATCGCCCCCGGTCACCACCAGGGAGCCCGAGGGGAGGACCCCGTCGATGGAGGCGCCGATCGCGCCGCTCGGCGATCCGGGTAGGACGGGGAGGGGCGTCAGGGCACCGGTCCCCGTGTCGAGCCAGGCGAGTCCCGACTCCGGACCCGTCCCCCTCAGGAGCACCAGGACGCGCGCGGCATCGACGACGTGTAGGACCTCGGAGTTCGAGGGCAATCCCGGGATCTCCGTCAAGGTCCCTGTCTCCACGTCCTGGAGCTTCCACGTCGAGGTTCCCTTCTGCGCCTTGCTCCACACGGGCACGAGGGTCGAGCGCGGGGAGAGCCAGTGCCAGGACCACGGGTACACGCCCTTCGCGAGGCGGAGCGGCGTCGTCACCGACCCGGCCTCTCCACTGATGTGGGCGATGCCGTGGGGCGTGTTCACGACCCAGCCGTACCGGGTCGCCCACGAGAATCCCGTGGTCTCGGGCACGTCCTCGCCCTCGACGCCTCCGTCCGCCGTCTCGCGCTCGAGCCGACGGCTGGCACGGAGGCTCGCCCCCGATCGAGACCAGGTCGTGAGCGTCCAGGCCCGGCGGCCGTCGGCCAGTCTGACGATCGCGTGACGTCGGGCCTCGTCGCGCAGGCGCGCGAGCAGCTCCGGCGGCTGGACGTCGAGAGGGAGCGTCTTCCAGATTTCGCCTCGCTCGGCGTCCACCCAGCGTATGGGCGTATCGAGCGCCGGGTCTCCGGTCGACATGATCTGCAGCGTCTTCCAGGTGCCACTTGGACGGCCGCGGGCGTAGCCGATGCCCCAGTCGGGCGACGAGATCTGGTGGCCCGGAGGAGCCAGCCGGCGCACCTCCTTCGTCTTCAGGTCGATGGCCCAAGGACGCTGGGTCCCCTCGATGCCCGTGCCGAGGGAGTCCACGCGATACGCGTTCACGTAGATGAAGCGCTCGCCCTCGCCGACGAAGGCGCTCGAGAACCGGCACTGGGGATCGCTCGGGTCGAGGTCCATCCACCGGTCGTAGGCGTGGGCCCCGTAGGCGAGGCCACCACCGGCGAGGAGGAGCACGACGGGTAGACCGCGCAGCACGGGAGCGAACAGGCCCGTCGCGAAGCGCGCGCCCCGGCACCAGCACCACGCGGAGAGGAAGAGCGGTGCGAGCACGAAGACCCACACGAGCGTCGGCACCGCGCTCCAGCCGAGCAGGAAGTGCGGCTGCGTCTTCATCGTGAGGTAGACCGGCGCGGCGAGGCCACCGAGCATGAGGAGAGCGACGCCCGCGGCGGCCCCGCCCTTGGGGATCCACGTCGAGACGAGGAGGATCCAGAGTCCGACGGCGACGACGGCGCCGGTCATCGGCCACACCATGCCGACCCGTGTGAGCTCCGCCTCGACGGCCCCGGCCCGCTCGGGGCCGCCGAAGAGGGCGGCCACGCAGAGGAACACGGTGGCGGCGTACGCGGCGGTCACCGTGACGACGAGGAAGTAGAAGAAGACCTTCGCCGCCCACGCGCGCAGGAGGCCGAGGGGGAGACGGCGCAGGAAGTGCCTCGTGTTGCGGCGCGACTCGCCCGCGAACAGCTCCGTCGAGAGCGCCAGCATGGGGAGCGCCACGGCGCCCGCGACGATGAAGGGCGTGGCGCATTCCACACGGGACACAGTGTCCCCGAGAAGCCACAGCCCCGCGACGAGCAGCAGCGGGATCGCGACGGCGATGCCGAGGAGGATCGCGCGCTGGTCGCGCCACTCCTTCCGCAGATGGGCGAAGAACGTGCTCACGAGACCCTCCCCGCGGCCGCCAGGACGGTCGCCATCGACGCGGCGAGGCGCTGCGGGACGTCCGCCGGCTCCTCATCCCCCGCCGCCCCCACCACCTCCGCCACCGTTCCCACCCGCTCGATCTTGCCGCCCGACAGGATGGCCACGCGGTCGGCGATGCGCGCGGCCGCGTCGAGCTCGTGGGTGGCGCAGATCACCGTACGCTGTGCGCCGTCCAGCCCGCGCACGACGCCCTTGAGCACGTCCTCGCGCACCACGGGGTCGAGCCCGGCGAAGGGCTCGTCGAGGAGCAACAGCTCCGGGTCGGGCGCGAGCGCGGCGGCCAGCATGGCCTTCATGCCCTGGCCCCGCGAGAGGTGGCGGAAGGCGACGTCCATGGGCACGCGCAGCGCCTCGACCAGCTCGGCCGCGCGCGCGTCGGACCAGCGCCGGTAGTGCGGGCGCAGGAACGCAAACAGGTCGGGGACGGTCATCCACGGGAGGACGTCGGGGACGTCGGGCACGTAGCCCACGCGGTCGCGGACCTCCGTCGAGCGGCGGATCGGGTCCCGTCCGAGAACCGTCAGCGCGCCGCCGTCGGGCCGGAGCAGGCCGAGGGCGCAGCGCATCAGCGTGCTCTTGCCCGCGCCGTTCTCCCCGAGCAGCACGAGGACCTCGCCGGTGCGGACCGAAAGGTCGAGGCCGTCGAGCACCGTCCGGCGCCCGAACCGCTTCGACAGGCCCTTCGCCTCGAAGGCGACGTCGCTCATCGCACACCTCCCGTGGGGGTCGCCGCGGCCGTGGCCGGGACCCGTTCCTCCGTCAGCGCCAGGAGCGTCGCCGCGAGCCGTTCGGGATCGTGCCCCGCGCGGAGCGCCTCGCGGGCCGCCCGGCGCAGCGTCGCGAGCGTCCGCTCCAGCCGCTCCTCGCGCGCCCGCGCGGGCCCTACCGCGGTCACGTACACACCGGACCCGTTGCGCCCCTCGACGACGCCGAGGCCCTCGAGGTCGCGGTAGGCCTTCCCGACCGTGTTCGGGTTGACCATCGCCTCCTCGGCGAACACCCGCACGCTCGGGAGGCGGTCCTCCGGGCCCCACTCGCCCCGCGCGACGGCGTCGAGGACGGCCTCGACGATCTGGCGCGAGGGCGGGACATCGGCGTGGGGATCGACGCGGACGATCATGGGAACCGTCTGATCGACCTAGGACGGTCGTACGCTGAAGGGGAAACCGCCGACGCTGCGACCCCGGGAGCCCCCCGGGTCGCCGCGTCGCGGTCGCAACTCAGGTCCTGCCAAAAGGTTGCGTCGCCATCCCCGCCTCCACTGCAAGAAAGTCTCTGAGACTTCCTTGCAGCGGTGCCGGCGGACGGCCGGAAAGCGGCGGGTTCGGGGCCCCCGTCCTGGGTAGGTTTCCCCCCTTGGAGGTGTGCCCATGCGTCGAGCTCTCCCGGTCCTCCTGCTGCTCGCGATCGCCGCCGTCGGCTGGCTGGCGTACAGCCAGCACTGGCTGGGCATCGGCGAGGGCAGCGGTTCCACCGACGGCGACGCAGGCGTGGCCCCCGACGAGATCGCCGGCGGCGGCATGGGCGCCGGGCTCTCGGGCACGGGGAAGGTCAAGCCCAGTGACGCGGACCCCAAGGAGATCGACGGCGAGCCCGTCGGCGTGCTCACGTACGAGCTGGGCAAGGCGACGGTCAAGGGTCGCGTCGTGGGGCCCGACGGTGCCCCGATCCGCTTCGCCCGCGTCGAGGTGGTCCTCGGGCCGCCGAACGCGGGGCGCGGCCTCCGCACGAAGAAGGACGGGACCTTCGAGATCCGCGGCCTGCCCGGCGGCGACTTCGACCTCCGCGCCGCGGCCGAGGGGCACGTGGGTCGCACGGTGCGCACGCCCGCCCTCCTCGAGAACGCAACGGCCGACACCGGCGACATCGCGCTGAAGGTGCGCGTGCCGTCGAAGGACGGCCTCGAGGTGAAGGTGGTCGAGGCGGGCTCCGGGCGTCCCGTCTCGGGGGCGAAGGTCACGGCCAGCACGCTGGGGTATGGGCTCGTCGTCACGCTCGGGGCGGAGAAGGCGGGCGTCCCCGGGGTCATCCAGAAGGACGCGACGACGGACGAGCTCGGCGTGGCCCGCATCGCCCCCCTGCCCGCCGAACGCTACGACGTGATCGTGCGGGCGCCCGGGTTCGTGCTCGAGGCGGTCGAGAACGTCGTGGTCGCCGCCGACCGCATCGAGCGCGTCTCCGTCAAGCTGAAGCCGGGGCTGTCGGTGCGCGGGACCGTCGTGGACGCGAACGGATCGCCGGTCGCGGGCGGGTACGTGACGGCCCTCGGCCAGCCGAGCTTCCGCTCCTACGAGACGGTCACCACCGACGGTGCGGGCGCCTTCACGCTCGGCGGGCTCATGCCGGGCGGCCTCTGGGTCATGGCGGGCCACGAGCTGAAGGGCACCGGGCAGGTCACGAACGTGAAAGCCGGCGACATGGCGCTCCGGATCCAGCTGAAGGGCGTGGGCGTCCTCACGGGCAAGGTGGTGCGCAAGGGCGGCACGACGCCGGTCACCTCGTTCCTCCTGCGCCCCTACACCTCCGGGCCGTTCCAGTACGTCTACAGCCGCGCCACCACGTTCAACGACCCCGACGGGAAGTTCCGTCTCGTGGTCCCGCCGGGCTCGTACCTGATCGACGCGAAGGTCGAGGGAGGGAGCGTCGTCACCACCCCCACGGTGGCCGTCGGCGCCGACGAGACGAAGGAGGTCGTGATCGAGGTGCCCGCCGAGGGCGTGGTGCGCGGCGTGGTCACGGACGCGGACGGCGACCACCTCGCCGGGGCGGAGGTGTTCGTGCGCAGCGGCGGCTTCCCCCCCATGCCGATCCGGGAGCAGTACGTGCGCACGGACACGGAGGGCCGGTTCGAGCTGAAGGGCCTCTCGTTGACCCCGGTCAAGCTGGTGGTGCGCCACGCGTCCTCCGCCACCCAGGTGGTCGAGACGACGCCGTCCGAGGCGGGCAAGGCCAAGGAGCTCACCGTGCGCCTGACCGAGGGCGCGCGCGTCGAGGGTCGGGTGCTCACGAAGGACGGGCAGCCCGTCGTCGGCGAGCGCATCAACCTGTCCCAGGGCTTCGACTTCTTCTCCGCGAAGACGACGTTCACCGACGCGAACGGAGCGTTCGTCTTCCGGGCCGTCGCCGCCGGCGACTACCAGGTCAGCACGGGGCGCTTCGAGAACGCGGGCGCCGGGCAGCAGAAGAAGGTGTCCGTCGGGACGGACGGCGTCGCGGTGGTGGACTTCCAGGCCGAGGGCGGAGACGCCACGGCCACGGGGGTGGTGCACGGCGTCGTCACCGTCGGCGGGCAGCCCCAGGCCGGCGCCAGCGTGTACGCGACGGACGACCGGGGCGCCGACGCCGGCGTGTCGGCCGAGACGGACGAGCAGGGCCGGTACGAGGTCCGCGGTCTCAAGGCCGGACGGGTCCGCCTGCAGGTCCAGACCTCGGACGGCAACTCCACGATCAAGACGGTGACCCTCGACAAGGCCGGCGCCGAAGCCACTCTCGACGTCACCTTCGGGGGCGCCTCCATCGCGGGCCTGATCCTCGGGAGCGACGGCCGGACCACGGTCTCCGCCGCCTGGGTGCAGGCCGAGCTCCACGAGGACGGCGCGGCCTCGGAGGCCGACCAGGGCTGGGGCAAGGTGAAGGCCTTCGCCACGAGCTCGAACGACGGCAAGTTCCTGCTCACCGGCCTCGAGCCGGGCCGCTACCGGGTCCGCATCACCCCCAACATGAGCGGGTACGCGCTCAAGGTGACCTCCACCTTCGACGTGGGCACCGGCGAGAGCAAGGACCTCGGCCGCATCCAGCTCACGGCCGGCGGCGGCATCTCCGGCAAGGTCACGGACGAGGCCGGCTCGCCCCTCGAGGGCGTGGGCGTCTCGCTCGAGGACGGCAAGGGGGAGAAGGTGTTCCTGTTCTCGTTCTCGAGCACGGGGAGCAACGGCCGCTACACCATCGAAGGCGTCGAGGTCGGCACCTACACGGTGGTGTTCGACAAGAAGGGCTACGCCCCGGCGAGGAAGACGGCGACCCTGTCCGCGAGCGGCGGCGCGGTGGTGGACGCCACCATGAGCCAGGGCGGGGCGATCGCCGTGACGGTCGAGGACGAGGACGGGAAGCCGATCCCGGGCGCCCGCCTCGAGCTCCTGGACGAGGCCGGCCGCCGCGTCGAGAAGACCCTCACGATCGTGAACCTCTTCGACGCGGACGTGTCGCGCACGAACGAGACGGGGGCGGCGAAGATCCCCGACCTCGCTCCGGGCACCTATCGCGTGCAGGCGTCGAAGGAGGGCTATGCGGCCTTCGGCGACCCCGTCCGCGCGAGCGTGGGCCCCGGCGGGACCGCGACGCTCAAGGTGATCCTGCGCAAGGCCCCCTGATTCCCGCCGGCCGCGCACGACCTCATGCCAGGAAGAGGGCGACCCCGCCCGCGGCGGCGGTCACCCCGAGGGCCGTCGCCACCCGCACGGCGTAGGCGCGGGATCCCAGCGTGGACGCGATGACGGTCTTCACGATCGAGTTCGTCACGATGGCGAGCACGATCACGCGCACGAGGACGGTCGGGTCCGTGCCCGTCTTGGACAGGCGAGCGCCGGTCAGGGTGATCGCGTCCATGTCGGTGGTGCCCGAGAGCGCGCCCGCGACGTAGAGGCCGGCGTTCCCGAACCAGACGTTGGCCGCCCTCGCCCCGAGGACCACCACCGCGTAGGCGAGGGCGAACCACAGCGCGGGCGCCAGCTCGAACGGGTTCTGCAGCGGCACCTCGACGCGGGGCGCGCGGCGCAGGGCGAGGACCCCGAGTGCGGCGGCGGCCGCCGCGACCACGAACATGCCCGAGAGCACCGGCGCGGCCGCGGGCAGGAAGGCGGGCGCGGCCACCTGGATCAGGACGAGCACCCGCACGAAGAGCACGGCGCAGGCGGCGACGGTGCCGGCGCTCAGCGCGGCCGAGAGCTCCGGCGCCTCGCGGCTGCGCCGGGAGAACGCCGCCGTCGTGGCCGTGGAGGACGCGAGGCCTCCCAGGATCCCCGTGAGCAGCAGCCCCCGCCCGGGCCCCACCACCTTGACGGCGACGAAGCCGACGAACGAGATGCCCGCGACGAGGACCACGAGCCAACCCATGTCGCGCGCGTTGAGGGCGTCGAAGGGGCCGAAGTCGTGATCCGGGAGCAGGGGGAGGACGATCAGGGCGATCGCCAGGAACTTCAGCGTGGCGGCCTCGTCCGCGTCCGTCAGCCGGCCGGCGAAGCGGTGCAGCCGGTCCTTGCTGCCGGCGAGGAGGAGAGCCGTGGCGCCGGTGACGGCAGCCTCGAGCCGCAGGCCCGACGCGCAGGCGACGCCCAGGACGTAGGTGAGCAGGAGGAGGATCTCGCCCGTCAGCCCCACCCCGTGCTGGGAGCGGCTCTCGCGCCGGTACCCCGCCAGGACGAGCAGCCCCGTCACCACCAGCCCGGCGGCCGGGATCCACGGGGCCGGCAGCTCGCCGCCGCCGGCGCCTCCCGCGAGCGCCGAGAGCCCCCCGAGCAGGGCGGTCAGGGGGAACGTGCGGGCCCCCGCCGTCCCTTCGACGCCCAGACGCGAGTGCGTCCGTTCGCGTTGGAGGCCGAGGAGCAGCCCCAGCGCGGCGGCGGTCCCGAGGTCGAGGATCGGCGTGGGCACGGCGAACGCCATGCCCCGAGCCTACCCGCCGGACCGGCCGAGGCCCCTCCGGGCCCCGCCTCGACCTGCGCGCGCGCGCCGCCGCCGATTCCGCTATCCTCGGCGCGTGCGCGCCCTCGAGAACCGTCTGACCTGGTCGAAGTCCCGCGCGGAGACCTTCGACGCCTGTCACCGCAAGTACTGGTGGACGTACTACGGCTCCTGGGGCGGCTGGTCGTCCGACGCCCCCGACGAGGCGCGACAGGCCTACCTCCTCAAGAATCTCCACTCCCGATGGACCTGGGTCGGGGACGTGGTGCACCGCACGATCGCGGGCGTCTTCACCCGTCTGCGGGATCGCCGCCCGACGGGCCAGCTCGACCTCGACCCCGCGACGGCGATCGATCCCGAGGCCGAGGTCGAGGAGGTCACGCGGCTCATGCGTCGCGAGTTCCGCGGCTCGAAGGAGGGTCGCTACCGCGCCGACCCGAAGCGCATCACGGGCCTCGTCGAGCACGAGTACGCGACCCCCGTCGCGGACGCCGAGTGGAAGGAGATGAACCGCCGCGCCGTCGAGGGCGTGCGGGGCTTCCTCGCCTCCAAGACCTTCGCCGAGCTCTCCACCAGCGATTCCGCAACCTGGTTCCCCTTCGAGCAGCTCGACTCCTTCGACTTCGAGGGCACCGCGGTCTGGGCCGCCCTCGACTTCGGGCGGCGGACCCCCGGAGGGGCCGAGGTCTACGACTGGAAGACGGGCGAGGAGCGCACCGAGGAGAACACGCTGCAGCTCCTGTGCTACGCGATGTTCGTCGAGAGCAAGACGGGGATCCCCGCCGAGCGCGTGCGCGGTCGCCTCGTGTACGTGAACACGGGCGCCGTGCACGAGGTGGTGCCGACGGAGTCGTCGCTCGCGGGCGCCCGCCGCCGCATGCGGGACAGCATCGCGGAGATGCGCCGCCGGCTCGAGATCGGGGGACCGCCCGAGCCCAGTAAGCTCGCCTTCCCGATGACCGACGACCTCGCGCGATGCGAGGCCTGCTCGTTCCGCCGGCTCTGCGGTCGCTGATGCCGGGAGGCGGGGGCGTGCGCCCCCCCGCCTCCCGATCGAGCGCGAGGCTCTCTCCGGGCCCGAGCGGGGCCCGTCACGCGGCGGGCGGCGCCGCCTTGCGATCCGGCTTCACGAGCGCCACGAGACCGCCGAGGATGCCCCCGCCCGCGACCGCGAGGATGAGGGTCATGCCGAGGCCCGCCGAGAGGAGCCCGTCCCCCTTCTCCTTCAGGGCGGAGTTGAGGACGGACCAGAAAAGCAACGCCGCACCGCCGGCGAGCAGCGCGAGGATGCCCTTGCCGCGCCCGAGGCCCGCCACCATCGAGAAGAGCGCGATCAGGATCAGGAGCGCGACCGGCGCGTAGATCATGTAGACGCCGCCCCGGGCCTTCGTGAGCCCCTCGTTGGCGTCGTCGAGGAGCTGCTTCTCCTGCTCGGGGCTCAGGGTCGCGTCCGTCTCGAAGAGATCGCGCGTGGCCGAGACGCCGGCCACGTACTTGAACCCGCTCACGGAGAGCTTCACCTTCGGGTCCTTGTGCTCCCAGTGGAGGAGGGGCAGGAAGAAGGAGGCGATCCCGGCGATCGCGCCGAGCAGGACGAGCAGCTTGCCCATGTACGGAGACTCCGTGGAAGGGGAGAAGGGCGCGGTTGTACCCGGCCGCCCCCCCGGTTCCCAGGCCCCCTCCCCCGCCACCCCGAATCCGCAGTCCGCCGCGCTGCACCCTGCCCCCCGCCCCCGACGCCGCCCCACCGCCCCCCCGAGGCTTCGCTCACTCCCCCTCGGTCTCGAGCACCGCGAGGCGCCAGGCGGCGTCCACCTCGTCGAGCCCGAGCCCCGTGGCCGCCCGGAAGGCCGCCTCCGTTCCGAGCCCGCGGCCCTTCGCCTCGAGGAAGGCCACCCCCTCCGTCGGGTGCTCCTCGAACAGGAGTCGCAGGAGGGACCACGCCTTGAGCAGCATCGGGCCGTCGAGCTCGTTGAGGGACGCCCCGACCAGCCGTCGCAGGGGCTCGTCCTCCCGACGGAAGACCATGGCCAGGACGTCCGTGGACCACTCGGGCGGAGGCGTCGCCATGGGATCCAGCGGCCTGGCCGACGTCTGCTCCTGCTTCACGCACCAGTGCTGGTTGGTGCCGAAGAGCCGCAGCACCGCGTAGACGGCGAGCCCCTCGTACAGCCAGGCCTCCTCCGCCTCGACGCGGAACCGGGCCTGCATGAGCAGGTGGATCGCGTAGTGAAGGCACGCATCGGCGGCCGAGGCCCCGTCCGGACGCTCGACGAGGACGGTCCACGGACCGCGGTCCGCCCGATGGGGCAGCGGCAGGGCCGACAGGTTCCGCGCGAACGCCTTGAGCCCCGCCGAGATCCCCGGCTCACCGTCCACCGCGCGCAGGTAGCGCTCGTTCGTCGAGAGCACCACGAAGACCGCCTCGCCCGGGAGGACGGGCTCCCCGGCGCCGAGGCCGAAGCGGTCGCGGAACCATCGGGCCCCGAGGTCCACGGTGGCGAGCACGAGCGACGCCGCGTCGTCGTCGAGGTCGGTCTCGAGGCGCCACTCCCGCAGGCGCCAGGAGGTCAGGGGAGCGTCCACCACGGTCGATCGCGCGGGCACCTCGTCCACGGCGACGGGCTCCCCCACGAGCGAGCGCAGCCGACGCACCTCCCGCTCCGCCGCGGCGTCGGCCACGCGCCGCCCGCGGATCGCCCTGGGCACCCAGCCTTCGAACGGGTCGAGCACCTGCCCGAGGGCGAGGCGGCTCAGGGCATCGTCGGGGTCGCGCCGCACCACCTGCTCGAGCGCCTCGTCCGCCGCGGTCCCGAGGCCCGCCTGGCGGCACCACACCGCGTGCTCGCGCAGGCGCGCCGTGGCGGGACGCACCACCTCCGCTTCGCGCCGCGCCGCGTACGCCTCGCGCTGCTCGGGCTTGGCGTCGGTCGCGGCACGCACGAGGGCGGCGGTGGCGTCGTCGCGCACCCAGGCCGGCCCCTTGCGCACGAACCCGAGGCGCTTGTGGGTCGCCTCGTCCTTCGGATCGAGGCTCAGGGCTCGCTCCCAGTCGAGGGCCGCGGTGCCCGCGAGACCGTTCTTGTCGCCCCACTCGGCCAGGCGCCGCAGGTCGGCGGCCTCGAGCGCCGCCAGCTTCGCGACCCGCGCGGCGCGTTCCCCCGCGGGGTCCGCCGCCCCGGGGGCGGCCCCGGCGTCCGAGAGCACCCCCAGCAGAACCACGGCCAGGAGCCCCCCCAGCGCGACGCGCACCGCCCGGCGGCCGATCCCCCGACCCCGCGGGATCCTCGCCACCGGGCGCACCCCCGCCCCGGCCCTCGCCGCTCCGCGCTCCTCCTCTTCACCGCTCGCGGGCGCCCGGCCCCTCACGCGTCCGTCTCGGCCGCGGGGGTCACGCCCCGCTGACGCTCGCGCTCCCGTTCGTCCGCCAGCTCGAGAGCCAGGGCGACCGCCTCCTCGGCGGTGCGGGCGGCAGGGACCCGGGTGTCGAAAAGGCGCTCGGGATCGAGCTTCCAGGTGAACAGCCCCACCACCGGGAGGCCGCGCTTGAGCGCGAGGGCGATCTCGGACAACGTCCCGAGCTTCCCCCCGATGGCGATCACGGCCTCGCCGCAGGTGGACACGATCATGTTGCGCGCGTCGCGCAGCCCGGTCGGGATGGCCACGTCCACGTAGCGGTTCGCGTCCTCCCGGGCGGTCCCGGGGAGGAATCCGATGGTCAGTCCCCCGGCGTCGTGGGCGCCCATGCAGGCCGCCTCCATCACCCCGAACAGCCCGCCGCACGCGACCACGATGCCGCGCTGCGCGAGGAGGCGCCCCACCTCGTGGGCCAGGTTGAACTCGCGCCGGGTGCAGGTCCCGGCGCCGACGACGGAGAAGACGCGGCGCACGGAGCCATCTTCCCGGGGATGGGCGCAGGACGCAACGGGGTCGGGGGGCGCGACCGCGCCTCCTCGGGTACCCTGCGGGGATGCGCGTCGGCCTCCTCGCCCTGCCCCTCGCCCTCCTCCTCTCCGGCTGCGGAGACGACGGCAAGCTCGGCTCCAAGGGGCCGAAAGGGAGCCCCCCCAAGGCGGGCGGCCCGATGGACGCGTGGGACACCTCCCCGAGCGTCGTCCAGACGCGCGCCAGCCTGGCCAGCTGGGCCCGGACGCGCCCCGGGGACGTCGCGACCTGGGAGGTCCGCGTCAAGGACAGCCCCCTCGTCACGCGCCTGACGTGGAAGGCGCTCTCGGTCGAGGAGGGCCTCGTCCACTTCGAGGTCGAGTCCACCACCCGCGACGCCGAGGGACGCGTCGTCTCCTCCGCCGTCAGCCGCGACGAGCGCCACCCGGCGGGGGCCGTGACGGTCCTCCCCGAAGGGCTCTCCAAACCCTTCGAACCGGGGGAGGTCGCGGGCAAACGTCTGCGCCAGGTCCGGCAGCAGGGTCCACGGGTGGAAGGCGTCATCATCACCGTCAGCGACGAGGTGCCCTTCGGCGGCCTCATCCGCCATCGCAACACCGGCATCGACCACGTCCTCGTGGACTTCACACGCGCCCCGTAGCCGGCGCCGCGCGCCCCGTCCCAGCCCGACCCGCGCGGGCGTGCGGGCGGGGGGGAGACGGGGCGGGGGTCGCGCCCGCGG